>CALRME020000506.1:0-3001 GCA_943369045.1 Sphingobacterium thalpophilum | reverse complement strand
AGATGGAATGGGACAGTTCCGGCCTGGTGTCGTACGGCGGCATTGCCGCGGTGCTGGGCGCGCTGGCCGACCGTACGGGCCTGCTCAACACCGGAGCCGCGCTGGCGGGCCTGGGCCTGACCAACAACAGCCGCTACAGCTTTGCCCAGCAGTCGGAGGTGTACATGACGGCGGTCAAGAAGCTGGCCTGCATCAACGGCAAGGTGGCCCTGGTGCCCGACCAGGTGTTTGACGACGCCAAGCTCACGGACGACAAGGCAGCGGCCGGTGCCGCCAAGGAAGCGGTCGCGACGCTGACTGCGGCCGTAGACGCGGTGCGGATCGAGGCGGTGAACAGCCTGGTCGCCATCAAGCCCACCGCGCTGAGCCGCGACGAACTGATGGCGCTGTTCAAGACCTACCTGCCGGCCGCCGCCGCCGCAGGCAATGCCGCACCGGACGCCGACCCGGACATGCCCCGCAAGCGGGCAGCCGGTGC
Source organism: Sphingobacterium thalpophilum (assembly GCA_943369045.1). Lineage (GTDB taxonomy): Bacteria > Pseudomonadota > Gammaproteobacteria > Burkholderiales > Burkholderiaceae_C > Ramlibacter. The sequence continues at coordinate 2,523 of CALRME020000506.1, read as the reverse complement.
GCAGGTGCAGAAGCTGCTGGACGAAGTCGCTATCTGCGTCAAGGTTTAGCGGGCGGCGTCCAGGCGCGCGCGCAGCTGGTGGATGGCGGCCATCAGGTGATGCGCCAGCATGGGGTCGGCCAGCTTGGCGGTGCCCAGCTTGGGCACGGCTTCGTCGCGCACTTCGGTCAGGCGTTGTCTCAAGCCCTGCAGGGCGTCATGGCTGGACGGCGGCAGCTGCTCGAACTCGCGTTCGGTTTCGTGCACGCGCCCCAGCATCTCGATGAACGAAGCGTCGTCGGTCACCACGGGCTCGGGCGCCGGCGGGGCGCCGCGGAACCACTTGAGCACGATGAGCACGGTCGACGCAACCGAAAGGATCAGGCCGAACAGCGCCTTGATGCGGTCCAGTGTGGCCGTGGACAGCAGCGGGTTGTTCCGCGCCAGGTACATCTTGCTGCCCTCGGACAAGGGGAAGCCCGAAGGGATGGTCAGGTCTTTTTCTTCCAGGCGGATGCGGGTGCGCTGTTCCACGCCCGGGCTGTACAGCACTTCCAGCACGCGTGAGATGGCGCGCGGGTCCACGTCCTTGTTGGCGACCAGGTGCAGGTGCACGCCAATGGTCTCGATGTCCTTGGGCGGCACCGGCGGCGACACCTTGTACATGTAGGCCGTGATGCGCGCCTGCGCTACCCAGCCCAGGCGCAGCGCCAGCGACTTGGGAAAGGGAATCTCCAGCAGCGAATAGTCGCGGTTCTTGACCAGGAAGTCGGCCACGTCCGACGGCGCGAACGAGGTCAGCACCACCACCTCGGGCAGGTTCTTCACGGCCATCGCCACCATTTCTTCGGGCGCCAGGTTTGACTCGGTGTAGTCGATGCCGTCGCGCAGGCCCGAAAAAGCCAATATCTGTTTGCCGATGACGTGCACCCCCGACGCCTTGCTGCCCAGGTTGATGCGCTTGCCCTTGAGGTCGGCGATGGAGTTGATGCCCGGCCGCACCAGCACGTGCAGCAGTTCGGGCGCCACGGTGGCCACGTGCACGACGTTCTGGTAGTCGCTGCCCAGGCCGCCCTGGATGAAGGCCAGGTCGAGCTTGCCCGCTTCCAGCTGCTCCAGCGCTTCCTGCGAGCCACGCCCGGGCACCACTTGCAGGCCCAGGCCCAGGCGCACGGCTTCGGTCTGCAGCGTCTTGGCCAGGAAGTGCCGGTTGCTCAGCAGGTCGCTGCCCGTGATGCGCAGGCTGTAGGTGCGGGGAATGAATTCATAGACGAAGTGCAGCGCCACCCCCAGCAAAGCGAGCACCGCCAGCGCGGCCAGCGCCTTGCGCAGGCCGTCGTGCCGCTGGATGCGGTCCAGCGCGTCGTTGAGGAGTTTTTCTGCGGGCTTGTTCATCTCAACCCACCGCCGTGAAGCCTAGCTTCTTGACGACGGCCTGGCCCGCCGGGCTGAGCGCAAAGTCCACGAAGTCGATGGCGGGCTTGCTGGCCTTGCCGTACAGCACCAGGTACTCGGGCTGCGTCAGTGGGTAGCGGCCCGAAAGAATGGTCGCGCGCTCGGGCAGCACGCCGTCAATGGCCAGCCGGCGCACGGGCGCCTTGACCTGCTCGCTCATGGCCAGGAAGCCAATCGCGTTGCGGTCGGCGGCGATGGCTTCGCCGACTTCTTCCGCCTTGGCCAGGGTGCGCGCTGTGACGGCCACTTCGTCGCCGTCCAGCACTTCGTCTTCCATGTAGTGCAGGGCATTGGAGCCGTCCAGCCGCGAGACCACGTCGATAGTCGCGTTGGGCCCGCCCAGGGCGCGCCAGTTGGTGATCTGGCCGGTGAAGATGGCCTTGAGCTGCGCGCTGTTGATGCCCACAACGGGTGAGGCGGGGTGCACGACGATGGAAATTTCGTTGATCCCGACCAGGTGGGCGCGGGCGTTGGGCGTATCTTCTTCTTCGGTCAGGTCGCGCGACATGGCGGCCACGTCGATGGTGCCGCGCTTGAGCGCCAGCAGACCGGCCAGCGAGCCGCCCGCCTGCACCACCATCGCCACCTTGGGTTGCAGCCTGGCAAAGCGTTCGGCCAGCGCCTTGTTCAGCGGGTGCATGCTGTTGGAGCCGGCCACCAGCAGCGACTGGGGCACCGTGAGCGTGTTCTTGCGATACAGCCACCAGCTGCCGCCCGCAGCGGCCGCAGCCACGGCGCCCGCGCCCAGGAGCATGTCGCGTCGGCGGGGCATCATGGTTTCACCGCCGTGGGAATGATCAGGCCGTCCAGCCGCCAGTTGGGTTTGGGCTGGGCAAATGTTTTGACGAACTCGGCGGTGGCCGCGCTGGGCTTGTCGCGGGTCACCAGCACGAGCTCAGTGCGCAGCGGGTAGCTCTTGTTCAGCACAGTGGCCGGCGTCGGCGCCACGCCGTTGATCAGCAAGGGCTTGGTTTTGGCGGCGTTGGCCGTGCCCAGCGGCAGGTCGGTGATGGCGTGGGGCAGTGCGGCCACTTTTTCGGCGCGCTCGTCCTCCGTCACCACCGCCGCCTTGGGCGTGAAGGTATCGTC
>CALRME020000505.1:0-3015 GCA_943369045.1 Sphingobacterium thalpophilum | reverse complement strand
CCGCCTCGGCCGTGCGCTGGCGGATGGCCCGTGCCACCTGGTACTCAGTGCTGCTGTAGCAGGCATGGGCCGTGGCGACGTCGGCGAACTCGACCACCACATTGCGCTCGCGCGCATCGCCCTCCATGCATTCGTAGCTGCCGCCGCGCACCACGAAGCGGGCGCCGAACTTCTCGAATGCCGGTTTCGCCGCGGCGAGGTAAGCGGGGTATTCGGCAGCGTTGCGCACCGACACCCGGACGATCCAGTAACCCTTGGCCATGTCTGTTCTCCTTGAAAGACACGGACGATAGCGCTGGCGTTTGATTGTGAAAAATGAATAATGTTGATGTTTTCCATCCTGAGGAAAGATATGGAGCTGGCCGACCTGCTGATCTTCCGGACCGTCGTCGAGGCCGGCGGCGTGACCCGCGCCGCCGAACGGCTGCACCGCGTGCAGTCCAACGTCACCACCCGGGTGCGCCAGCTGGAAGAAAAGCTGGGCGTGAGCCTGTTCGTGCGGCACGGCAAGCGGCTGCACCTGTCGCCCGCCGGCCAGGTGCTGCTGGACTACGCTGACAGACTGCTGGCGCTCGCCGACGAAGCCCGCGAAGCAGTGCGCGACGACAGCCCGCGCGGGCCTTTCCTGCTCGGTGCCATGGAAAGCACGGCGGCCGTGCGGCTGCCTGGTCCGCTGGGTGAGTTCATGAAGCTGCACCCGCAGGTCAAGCTTGCACTGAAGACCGGCAACCCGCAGCAGCTGGCCGCCTGGGTGCTGGCCGGTCAGATGGACGCGGCGCTGGTGACGGGCGCCGTCGCCAATGGGCCTTTCGAGCGCGTTCCTGTGTTCAGTGAGGAGCTGGTGATCGTGGCCAGCGCCGGCCATGCGGCGCCGGGCCGCGCCGGCAATCCGCTGCCACCGGCGATCGTCGCCTTCGAGCAGGGCTGCCCGCACCGCGCGCGGCTGGAGGCCTGGTACGCCAGGCGTGACGGCATGCCTTCGCAGACGGTGGAGATCACCTCGTACCACGCCATGCTGGGCTGCGTGGCGGTGGGCATGGGCATTTCGCTGGTGCCGCGCACGGTGCTGGCGACTTTCCCGGACCGCGAGCGCCTGAGCGTCCATGCTTTGCCGCGCGGTGAGGACAAGGCGGCGACGGAACTGATCTGGCGGCGAGGCGCCATGTCGCCCAAGATCGCTGCGCTGATCGGGGTGCTCAAGCCGGCGAAGTCCCCAAAAGGGGGCCGGCCTCAGGCTGAGACAATCGCGGGGCAATGAAAACCCGCTTCATCCTGATCAACACCAGCCACGCCGGCAATGTGGGCGCCGCCGCCCGCGCCATGAAGGTGATGGGCTTTGACGAACTGGTGCTGGTCGCCCCGCGCTGGCCCAATGTGCTGCGCAAGGAAGAAACCATCCAGCGGGCCAGCGGTGCGCTGGACGTGCTGGAAAACGCCCGTATCGTCCAGACGCTGGACGAAGCCGTGGAGGGCATCAGCCACCTCTGCGCCACGGCCATGACGCCGCGCGACTTCGGCCCCCCCACCGTGACACCACGCGCGCATTTCGAGCCGCTGGCGCGCACGGACCATAGCGTGGGCTTCCTGTTCGGTTCCGAGCGCTTCGGCATGAGCAACGACGACGTTTACCGCTGCCATGCCTGCCTGAGCATCCCCACCAACCCGCAGTTCGGCTCGCTCAACCTGGGCGCGGCGATCCAGGTGATTGCCTACGAGTGGCGCCAGGCGCTGGGCGGCTTCGCCCCCGCGGCGGCTTCGGCAGCCTCAGCCCGGACGCCAACCTTCGCCGACGCAACCCAGGTGGCCGGCATGCTGGCGCACCTGGAAGGCTCGCTGGTGGAGGTGGGATTCCTGGACCCGGCCTCGCCCAAGAAGCTGATGCCGCGCCTTAACCAGCTTTTCAACCGGGCGCAGGTAACGCCCGAGGAAGTCCACATCCTGCGCGGGGTAGCCAAGGCCATGGCCGAAGCGGCGCGGGGCACAAAACGATAGACTGCAACGCTAAACATATAACGCGAAGTTTCATGTTCTCCCGCCTGCGTTCCGACATCCAGTGCATCCTCGACCGCGATCCTGCCGCGCGCAGCACGTGGGAGGTGCTCACGTGTTATCCGGGGCTGCATGCCCTGGTGCTGCACCGTCGGGCGCACTGGTTCTGGAACAACGGCTTCAAGTGGCTGGGGCGTTTCACGTCGAACTTCGGCCGCTGGATGACGGGCATCGAGATCCACCCCGGCGCCGTGATCGGCGAGCGCGTCTTCTTCGACCATGCCATGGGCGTCGTCGTGGGCGAGACGGCGGAAATCGGCGACGGCTGCACCATCTACCAGGGCGTGACGCTGGGCGGCACGTCGCTCTACAAGGGCACCAAGCGGCACCCAACGCTGGGCAAGGACGTGGTGGTGAGCGCCGGCGCCAAGGTGCTGGGCGGCTTTGTGGTGGGTGACGGCGCCAAGATCGGCAGCAACGCGGTGGTGATCAAGCCGGTGCCGGCTGGCGCCACTGCGGTGGGCATCCCCGCGCGCATCATTCCCTCGAAAGAGGGCAGCAGCGCCGATGTGACGACGCAGCCAAGCAAGTTCTCGGCCTATGGCATCACGCTGGAGGACGACCCGCTCAGCCAGGCCATGAAGGGCCTGATTGACAACGCCTCGTCACAGGAGCACCAGATCGCGCTGCTGTGGGCGGCCATCGAAAAGCTGTCGGCGAGCCGAAAGGAGGGCGATTGTGTGCCCGACGAGGCGGCGCTCAAGGAGTGCTTCGAGGCCGACAAGCTGACGCAGCTGGTCGGCAAGTAGCCGGCCAGCCGGCTCCTACAGCATTTCGGCAGCGGCTTTGGTTTTGGCGCGCCGTGTCAGCACCGACAGGGCCATGCGCATGCGCTCCAGTGATTTCACGAGCGGCTCGAATTCCGGCACGTTGGTCACTGCGAACGGTTTGTCCAAATCGCCGCGCGCCACGGTGTCAGCCACCTCGGACAGTACGCGGATGGGCCGCGTAATGGCCCCAGGCAGC
>CALRME020000504.1:0-3017 GCA_943369045.1 Sphingobacterium thalpophilum | reverse complement strand
GGTTGAAGGCCACCAGGGCCAGTGTGCGGTCTGACGGCAGGCCCTGCGGCAACGAGATGGCCTGTTGGTCCAGGCGCTTGGCGGTCAAGGAAGGAACGCGGCCCATCACGGTCGATTCACTGGGCGCAGCAGACGCCAGGGCGAGGGCTACGCCGACGGCGGCAACCCAGGCCAGTGATTGGATCCAGATCGTCTTCATGATGACTCCCGGTGCGTGAAGGGCGCTCAGGCGCGCCAGAATCCAGTGTCAAGCAAGCGCCGCGCCAGTACCAGTGTTCCACAGACGGGATAACCGCAGTGAACGCGCGGTTGTAAAGTAAACGGGCCATATGTTTAAAGACGTAACCGGCTAAAATCGAGACATATGAGCATCACTGCACAAGTCGTCCGCGTTTCCTTCAAGGAGCAGATGCTCCAGGCTCGCGAGGACGCCATCATCCAGACGGTGAACCGCCTGCTGGCTGAGAAGGGCTTTGATGCCATGACGGTGGATGAAGTAGCCGCTTCGGTAGGCATCGCCAAGGCCAGTCTTTACAAGCACTTTCCCAGCAAGGAGCACCTTGCCGCTGCCGCCATGGTGCGAATGATGCGCCGGGCGCAGGACTTCCTGGCCTCCATTGGTGCGGACCTGCCCCCGCTGGACAAGCTCAAGGCCGTGGCACGCTGGACCATCGAGGTGCAGCTGGCCGGTGAAATGCCGTCCCTGCCCAGCCAGAACTCCAGCCTGCGGGCAGCGCTCATGGCCAGCAAGGACTACATCGACCGGCTGATGCAGATCAGCGACCTGCTGGGCGGCTGGATCGAAGCGGCCCAGGCAGCCGGCACGCTCAACTCCGCGTTGCCGCCCATCGTGGTGCTCTACACGCTGTACGCCCGGGCCTGCGACCCGGTGCTGGGCTTCCTCAAGGCCAGCGAGCAGTACACCGACCCGCAAATCATCGAGTTCGTGCTGGGCACCTGCTTCGACGGCCTGAACCGGCGCTGAGCCCGGCCCCTTTTCATGCGGGCGGCGCACCAAGGTCGACCGTGAACCGCTCCCGGAAAGTTTCCTGCTCGCCCTTGCCGGCGTAGCCCAGCGCATTGGCCAGCACCCGGCAACCACCGGCCACGTAGTTCTGCGTGCAGTGCAGGTGGCCGTGCAGCCAGAATTGCGCCAGGGGAAACAGCTCGTCCAGCGCGTTGCAAAAGCCGGCCGTCCCTGGTGTGAGGCCGTAACGCGGGTCTGCGCTTTTCAGGCTGGGCGCGAAGTGGGTGACCGCCACCGTGGTGCCGTCGAAGGGCTCGGCCAGCGCCTGGCGCAGCCACTGTTGGCCCTCCAGTCCGAGTTCGCGGATGCCCTCGGCCAGCAAGGGCTCGCCATGCCGGGTGCCGCCGGTCTTCTGCAGGTAGAAGTTGGCGGCGCGAAAAGCCTTTTCGCGCTGTTTCAGCGCCCGCGTCATGCTCGCTGGCGAGCCGTCTTCCGGTTGGGCCAGTGCATCGAAATCGGTCCACAGCGTGGCACCCACAAATCGCACGCCGCCCATCACCAACACTTCGCGCTCCAGCCAGGTCATGCCCAGCCGTTCGCAGGTCTCGCGCAGGCGTGTGTGGGTTTCGTCGTAGTCGAGGTTGTCGTACTCGTGGTTGCCCGGCACGAACAGCACCGGCGTGGGCCAGCCGTGCATTGGCGCGAAGCGCGCCAGGCCGAAGTCGGTGTCCTCCAGCAGCGAGCCGCGCTGGTAGGAGCCGATGTCGCCGGCCAGCACAAGCAGGTCGGCGCCCGGCGCCGGACGCACGGTGAAATGGGGATGCACCTCAAGGTGCAGGTCGGACAACAGCTGGATCTTCACCCGGCCATTGTCGCGGCAGTCCGACTCTAGGGGGCTTCGTTCAGGCGATCGCGGGCGCCGGCGCCACCTCGTCCATCGCGCCCAGCTGCATCACGTCCGACAGCAGTTCGTAGGCGGCGGCCCAGGCATCCCGCACTTCGGGCGTGAACTTGCTGCCCAGCCCCTGTTCCAGCGTCCACAGCAGGGCGCTGCCAACCGTGCCGTAGTGTTCGGTGCGCACGCCGTAGCGCACATGGCGCGCGCCCAGCTGGCGCACCACCGGGGCCAGGGTCTCCAGGTTCTTCAGGCCTGCGACGGCGGCGCCGATCATGCTCATGAGCATCTGGCCCTGCTTGAGCATCTCGCCCTTGAACATGGGTCGAAGGGCAGGATCCAGCGTGAACAGGCGGCTGTAGAACAGCGCTGCGGCGGTGGCGGCGATCGGCTTGACGTCGGCAAAGCTCTTTTGCACGAGGTCGATTTGTTGCGGGGTCATGGTCTTCTCCTTGGGTTGTCTTGCGCATTCAATAACCCAAGTTCCGTGCCACATGCCATTCCCAATGAAATCAAGGACTTGCGCGCGCGCGTGGCAAGCGCACTGTCTCTGATCGCCGACAGTGCGGCGGCCGCCTGCCGGAAAACCCAATGGAATCAAGCACCTGCGCTGTCGTCAATCGCAGACAGGCCGGAGCGGACTTAGTTCACGCCACGGGCTTGAAGGTCGCCGCCTCGATCTGGTGCCGGCCCAGCAGCGAGTAAAAGTCGGTGCGGTTGCGGTGGGCGAGCTTCGCTGCCTGGGTGACGTTGCCGCTGGTCAGGCGCAGGAGCTGGATCAGGTAATCGCGCTCGAACTGGCGGCGCGCTTCATCGAACGGCAGCATCTCGCCCGCCTGGTTGGACAGTGCGCGCTGCACAAGCGGTGGCGCGATCAGCGGCGAGGTGCACAGCACCACGCACTTCTCCACCACGTTCTGCAGTTGCCGCACATTGCCCGGCCAGGGTGCCGCGGCCAGCATCTCGATGGCGCCGGGCGCGAAACCCGACAGGGTCTTGCCATAGCGCTGCGCCAGCGTGGTCATGAAGTGCTGTGCCAGCAGTGCGATGTCCTCGCGCCGTTCGGCCAGCGCCGGCAAGCCCAGGTTCACGACGTTGAGCCGGTAAAACAGGTCTTCGCGGAAGCGCCCGGCCGCAACCTCGTCTTCGAGCTTT
>CALRME020000503.1:0-3018 GCA_943369045.1 Sphingobacterium thalpophilum | reverse complement strand
CGAGCTTGAGCAGCTTGAGCCGCCGTGCCGTCTCTATGCCGTCCATGCCCGGCATGCGCCAGTCCAGGTAGACGATGTCGAAGTCCGTGCCGGCGTCTGCCGCGGCCTGCACAGCCGCGATGGCGGCCTCGCCGGACCCGGCCTCGGTCACGCTGAAGGTCATGCTCACCAGCATGTCCGAGAGCACGGCGCGGGCCAGGTCGTTGTCGTCGACGACCAGCGCGCGGCGGCCGCGCAGGTCGGGCACGGGCAGGCGGTCGCTGTGGCGCATTTCGCCCGCGCCCACACCCACCCGCACGGTGAACCAGAAGGTGCTGCCTTCGCCGAACTGGCTTTCCACACCCACTTCACCGCCCATCAGGTGTGCGAGGTTCCTGGAGATCGCCAGGCCCAGTCCGGTGCCGCCGTACTTGCGGGTAGTGGAACTGTCGGCCTGCTGGAAGCTCTGGAACAGCCGGCCCATCTGCTCGGGTGTGAGGCCGATGCCGGTGTCGGTTACCGCGAAGTGCAGCACCGCCTCATTGGCCTGGCGTTCCTGCAGCCGCACCGAAATGGCGATCTCGCCGGTCTCGGTGTACTTGACGGCGTTGTTGGCGTAGTTGATCAGGATCTGGCCCAGGCGCAGCGAATCGCCCACCAGGTGGCGCGGGACTCCGGCGCCGACGTCGAACACCAGCTCCAGGCCCTTGGCATTGCTTTTCTCGGTGATCAGGTTGGCCACGTTGTCCAGCAGCTTTTCGAGCTCGAAATCGGCCTGCTCGATGGTCATCTTGCCGGCCTCGACCTTGGAGAAATCCAGGATGTCGTTGATGATGCCCAGCAGGTGCTGGCCCGACCCCTGGACCTTGGTGATGTAGTCGCGCTGCCGCGGCGTGAGATCGGTCTTGAGCGCAAGGTGCGACATGCCGATGATGGCGTTCATGGGCGTGCGGATCTCATGGCTCATGTTGGCCAGGAAGTCCGATTTCATGCGGGTGGCTTCCTCGGCCACCTCCTTGGCGCGCTGCAGCTCGGCCTGGGCCTGCTTGCGGCCTGTGATGTCGCGGGCGATTGACACGACGCCCAGCACCACGCCTTCGCTGTCGCACAGCGGCGAGAGCACGGTCTCGAACTGCGCCTCGCGCCCGTCGGGGTAGGTGACGCGGTCATCGTAGTTGCGCTTGCGCTTGGTCCGCATGACCTCTTCGTCGCGGTGCTCGATCTTTGCCGCCCGCTCCGGCCGGAAGATGTCGCGCGGCTTGCGCCCGACGATCTCGTCCACCGGCTTGCCCGTGAGTTCCGCAAAGGCCTCGTTGCAGCGCAGGTAGGAGCCGTCCTGGGCCTTGAACACCATGGGGTCGGGGATGGAGTTGACCAGTGCCGTCATCAGCACCTGTTGCCGCTTCTGCTCCCTCGAAGCCTTTTTCTGCTCGGTCGTGTCCTTGTAGCTCATGATGTAGACGGCGCGGTCGCCGTCTTCCGTCAGGAAGCCCGTTGCATCGACGTTGCGCACCGCACCGTTCTTGCGCATGAAGCGCGTGGAGAAGTTCACGGGCTGGCCCGTGCGCCGCGCCTCGGCTTCCAGTGCGCCGAGGTTGCCGGGCTCGAAGTTGGGGTCCAGGTCATTCACGGCCATGCCCAGCGCTTCGTCGACCCGGTAGCCCAGGTGTTCGCACGCAGCGCGGTTGGCGTAGGTGATGCGGCCGCTCTTGCGGTCGATCCAGAGCATCGGGCCCGAGCTTTCGACCACCAGGTGGTTGAACATCATCTTCTGCTCGAAGTGCACGCGCTGGGTGATGTCGCGGTAGTTGACGACACGGCCTACGGTCTGGCCGGCCACGATGCGTGGCTTCATGTAGCGCTCGAAGACACGGCCGTCCAGCAGCTCGATCACGCTGAAGTCTTCCTCGCCCCCGGCGCAGGCCTGCATCTGCAGGTGGAGCTCCTCGGGGTTCTTTACCAGGCCTGCCTGCAGCGTGATGATTTCGGATTCCGTCATGCTGTTGAGCGCATCCTCGGGAACGCCCCACATCTCCACGAAGGCGATGTTGAAGTACAGGCTGCCGTCGGAAAACTGCACGGCCATCATGCCGTCGTCGGTCGAATCGAGTGTGGCAAAGACCAGCGACAGCGACGACTGCGCACGGGCAAGCTCCTCGGTGCGCAACTGGAGCGCGCGTTGGGCCTGCGCGAGTTGCTCCTGCAGCTGTTCGACCGGGTCTGCCATGTTCAGTGCACGCCGGCGGCGGCCTCGCGGTTGACGGGAAGGTGCATGCCATCCCACTGGAGGGGGCCCAGGCCGGAGTCCGCGACGGCCTCGTCGCGCACGGCATAGGCCATGACAGCCTGCGGGAAGCCCTTGGCCAGGACGGGCTGTGGCGGCCCGGTTTCCACGTCGCCGTGCACCAGGGCCCAGGTGGATTCGGAAATCAGCACGCCGCCCGGGTCGGCCGCCTGTTCCAGGCGCGCGGCCAGGTTCACCTCGGCGCCGATGATGGTGTAGTCCATGCGCAGGTCGCTGCCGAAATTGCCGACGTCGCAGATGCCGGTGTTGATGCCGATGCGGGTCTGGAAGTAGCGGCCCGGCGAGCGTTCGCGCCACTGGTTTTGCAGCTGTGCCATCCGGCGCTGCATGGCCATGGCCATCTTCACGCATTGCAGCGCGTCCTCGCGCGTGCCGCGCGTGTCGGGGTCGCCAAAGAAGATCACCATGGCGTCGCCGATGAACTTGTCCACGGTGCCGCCGTACTCGGCCGCGATGCCCGACATCTCCGAGAAATAGCCGTTGAGCATCACCGTGATTTCCTCGGGCTGCCAGCGCGCCGTGGCTGCGGTGAAGCCCTTGATGTCCGAGAAAAATACCGTGAGCATCTTGCGCTGGGTGCGGATCTCCGCGTCGCGCGAACCGTCCAGCAGCGACTGCACTACCTGGGGCGCCATGTAGCGCCCCAGCTTCTGCGACAGGCTTCGCAGGCGGCGGGCGCTGTTGCTGCGTTCCATGTGGGCGGCAACCCTCGCCAGCACCACCGGCGGGCTGAT
>CALRME020000502.1:0-3024 GCA_943369045.1 Sphingobacterium thalpophilum | reverse complement strand
CATCATCGATATCCCTGAGCACGGCAATGGCGCCATACCTGCGGCGATATTGGGCGACGTCACCCGGCTGCGCCAGGTCCTGATCAACCTCATCAACAACGCCGTCAAGTTCACCGCCCAGGGTGAGGTGTCCATCCAGGCAAGGCTGGTCAGGGAAAGGGACGAACAGGGCCGCGCGGTCATTGAATTCCGCGTCGTCGACAGTGGCATCGGCATCCCGCCTGAACGCGTCGAGGCCCTGTTTGAAGCGTTTACCCAGGTCGATGCGTCCACCACACGCAAGTACGGAGGTACGGGGCTGGGCCTGGCCATCTGCAAGCGGCTGGTGGGGCTGATGGGCGGCGAGATCGGGGTCGAAAGTGAACTGGGCAAAGGTTCGGTGTTCTGGTTCACCGTGGCCGCGCCCGTTTGTGACCTGGCGCCGGCTTTCAGCCAGGGCGATGCAGGCATCCTCAAGGCGACCCGGGCCCTGGTGGTGGACGACAACGCCACCAACATCCGCATCCTGACACGCCAGTTCCAGCTTTGGGGCCTGGACGTCACCAGTGCCGAATCGGGCGAACAGGCCTTGCAATGGATGAAAGACGCCGCCAGGCTGCCCGACGTGATCATCACCGACATGCACATGCCGGACATGGACGGCGTGGCGTTTGCCAGGGGCCTCAAGGCCGACAGCCGGTGGAAAGACATCCCCCTCGTCCTCCTGAGTTCGGGCTTCATGCCGGCGGGTGACGACAACGCCCGGCTGTTTGATGCCCGCCTGCTCAAGCCGGCGCGGCAGAACCAGTTGTTTGAAACCATCGCCCGATGCATATCCTCGGACCATGCTGCACGTGACGCGGTGGCTCCGGTTGCCGCCGACGTGAAGAAGCACCTCACGGTGCTGGTGGCCGACGACAACGCGGTGAACCTCAAGGTCGCCTGTGCCATGCTCCTGAAACTCGGCTACGAAATCCGCACGGCGGTGGACGGGCGGGAGGCCGTGGAGGCCGTTGCACATGCCCGGGCCAATGGGCTCCGGTTCGCTGCTGTGCTGATGGACCTGAACATGCCTGGCGTCGATGGCCTGCAGGCCACCCAGCAGATACAGGCTGCCTGGGGTGCTGACTCGCCCCCGGTCATTGCCCTGACTGCGGCGGCCTCGGCGGAGGACCGTCTGAGGTGCGAGGCCGCCGGCATGGTGGACTACCTCACAAAGCCCCTGCATGTGGCGGCCCTGGCACAGACGCTGGACCGATGGATCGAAAGCGCTCAGGCCATGGCGCAGACGGCAATGAGCAGCCAGCAGGCGGCACAGTCGGGCCCCTCTACCCCATTGATGGACTTTGCGCGCCTGAACGAGTTCAAGGAATTCGACGACGCGCAGCTGAGCATGACCCGCGAGGTCGTTTCGCTGTTTATCGCCGACGCGCCTTTGCGCTTGCAGGCCATCGAGGCTGCAGTAGCGGCCCGCGATCCCGAAGCCCTTTCACGTGCCGCGCACGCCCTGAAGGGGGCTTCGGGAAATATCGGGGCTACCGCCATCCAGCTCGCCTGCGGCGAATTCGAAGCCGAGGCAATAGATGGCGTACCGCCGGACGCCTCAGCACGAATGCAAAAACTATGGTCCTTGTGGCGCCAAACGCTTGAAGAGCTGTCCGACTGGACCTGACTGCGGCTTGGTGAATTTGTCACAGAAACGCGGGCCATATTCACCGCCCGGCCTCGCCTGCCGTCCTTACGCTTACAACAAGTAACAACGTTGGGGCGGGACATGGATGTGTTTCTCGACAGCAGCTTTGCGGACAGCGGGCTCATGCTTGACGGCAAGAGTGGACTGGGCGCCGGCCTTTCGCTCCTCATGGATGAACTTGCCTACGGCGTGCTTGTCATCGAGCTCGATGGCCGCCTGCTCCATGCCAACCAGGCCGCCCGGCACGAACTGGGGCGCTTTCGCATCCTCGGTGTCGCGGGGGCCGTGCTGCAAGCCCGTGGTGCGGACGCCGCCAGAACACTGCAAGAGGCGCTTGCCCGCGTGGCGGAAGGCAAGCGGGGTCTCATCACCCTGAGCACGGAAGAGGGGCCGAGCCTGACACTGGCGGTGCTGCCCCTCAAGGGGGAAAAGGATGCGGCACCCAGCAGGGCTGCGCTCATGTTTGCCCGTGCCTCCGTGTGTGAATCGCTGATGCTCTGCTTCTTTGCCCGAAGCTTCGCGCTGACCACAACGGAAGAGCATGTCCTGGGCATCCTGTGCCAAGGCTATTCGGCGCCGGAAGTGGCGCGCCAGATGAAGGTGGCTGTCTCCACCGTTCGAAGCCACGTCCGCAGCCTCTGCGCCAAGACCCGCTCCAGCGGCGTGCGCGAACTGGTCAACCGGGTGGCCGTGCTGCCGCCCGTGGCACCTTCACTGAAGCACGAACAGATGCATTGAGCGCCGCTTTTCCGGCCATTTGGCCGCGTGGGGCATGGCCCCGGCGACATGCTAGAGTGCGTGTCGTTGGGGGAAACCAAGTCATGACCGCGCCAAGCCTTTCCGTCGCCCATGAAAAACTGATAGCAGCCCTGAACCCGGGGCTGCGCGCACTGGCCCTTCGCGGCGTGTTTCGCAACTACAAAAAGAACAGCGTCATCATCAACGAGGGTGACGTCGGCGAGTCGGTTTTTGTGTTGCTGCAAGGCCGGGTCAAGGTCTTTGCCACCGATGAAGACGGCCGCGAAATCACCTATGGAACCATAGAAGCGGGCGACTACTTTGGCGAAATGTCGCTCGATGGCGGCCCGCGTTCCGCCTCGGTGATGACGCTCGAGCCCAGCACCTGTTCCGTGGTCAGCCGCTCTTCCGTGCGGGACCATCTGGCGGAAGAGCCCGAGTTCGCGCTCGATCTCGTGGCGCAGGTCATCCGCCGCGCCCGTTCTGCCACCGAAACCGCGCGCAACATGGCGCTGCTGGACGTCTACGGCCGTGTCATCGCCGCGCTTGAGAGCCATGAAGGCCCGGGCTCGGCGGAATCGCCCGTCAAGCTTGCCCAGATCACGCACCAGAAC
>CALRME020000501.1:0-3025 GCA_943369045.1 Sphingobacterium thalpophilum | reverse complement strand
AGCGGTGCTGGCTTGGTTGCCGCAGTCCAAAGGCGCCGAGTTGCGCCGCCTGCACATGGCCGCCCAGCAGAACGGCAAGCTGCTGTTTGTGTTCCGCGGCCTGGGCGCACGCAACGACGCCTCGCCCGCGCGCCTGCGGCTGATGGTCGATGGCACGCAGGAGATGCAGGTGCACATTTTCAAGCGCCGCGGCCCGCCGGTGGAGTCCCCGGTGCTGTTACCCGCGCACCCGGCGCGGCTGGCGGCCTTGCTGGAGTCGCGAAAGAACAGGAACGCGCATGGCAGCAACACGCCGGTGGTGGAGTTGCCCGGCCGTGTCGTCACCCTCAACAGGAGATCGCATGTACTGGATCGCTCTGTGGCCCACGGCTGAAGACGAGCGCACGGCCTGGGGCTGGTGCGCCCTGCAGTTCACACCACGCGTGGCGCAGGTGGACGAGGCGTTGCTGCTGGAAATCTCGGGCAGCGAAAAGCTGTTCGGCTCGCGCAAGCGCCTGCTGCGTCTGCTGCTGGAGGAAAAACAGGTCCTGAAGCCCGTGGAATGGGCATCAGGCGCTACATCTTTGATAGCGTTGGCGCTCCTGCGGTTGAAGCTGCGCGGTGACATCGCCCCGTCGCTGGTGCCCCAGGGCCTGCCACTTCATGTCCTGACGGCGGCACATGCCCACGTGCCCACTCTGGAACGCACCGGCTGCCGCAACTGGGCCGACCTGCGCGCGCTGCCGCGTGGCGGCATGGCGCGTCGCTTCGGCGCGGGGCTGCTGGAGGCGCTGGACGCCGCCTGGGGCCAGCGGCCCGAGCGCTACCCCTGGCTCACGCTGCCGGAGGTGTTTGACGTGAATGTGGAACTGGCAGCGCTGGCCACCGGCGCGCCCGAGCTGATGTGGAGCGCCCAGCGCCTGCTCACCCAGCTGCAGGTCTGGCTGCAGGCGCGCCATCGCGGCGTGCTGGCACTGGAACTGGAATGGACGCTGGACCTGCGGCGGCACAACGGCGTGAAGTTGCCATCCCACGAGCAGTTGCAGGTGCGCACCGCGCAGCCCACGCAGGACATCGCCCACCTGAGGCGGCTGGTCAGTGAGCACCTCTCGCGCGCCACGCTGGCCGCGCCCGCCAACCACCTGCGCCTGCGCACGCTGGAAACATTGCCCTGGGCGGGAGCCAGCACCAGCCTGCTGCCCGAGGACAACGTCAAGGGCGAGCGCCTGCACCAGCTCATCGAGCGGCTGAGCGTGCGGCTGGGGGAGGGCAGTGTGGTGGTGGCTGTGGGGTGTGAGGACCACCGGCCGGAGTTCATGCAGGCCTGGCAGCCGGCGCGCGAGCCTGTGCCCAGGCCGAAGGAAACAGGGCCGGCGCTGCCTGCCGACGGCTTCAGCCCGCCCTGGCTGCTGCCCCAACCCCTGCGCCTGGAAATGCGCGACGAGCATCCGCAGTACGAAGGCCCGCTCAGATTCCTCACGCGCATGCAGCGCGTGGAAACGGCCTGGTGGGAAACAGGCCGCCCGGTGGTGCGCGACTACTGCATCGCCCGCAGCGAGAAGTCGCCGCTGCTATGGATCTACCGGGAGCAGTCGCAAAAGAAAGTCCACTGGTACCTGCAAGGCCTGTATGCCTGAGAGCGAGGAAAGCCTGCAACTCGGACCGGAAGAAGGCGACATCCCTCCGGTGCTCAACGGCCTGCCCGACAGCCTGCCCGGCTATGCGGAGTTGCACTGCATCACCAACTTCAGTTTCCAGCGCGGCGCCTCGCATCCACATGAACTGGTGGAGCGTGCCTACAACCTGGGCTATGAATCGCTGGCCATCACCGACGAGTGTTCGGTGGCCGGCGTGGTGCAGGCGCATATCGGCCTGAAGAGCCATCGCAAGTACATCCGTGAACTGGAAGAAGCGGAGCCCGGCCAGATCCGCTCGCGTCCGTTCAGGCTGCTTTTCGGCAGCGAATTCCTGTTCGATGGCTGCCGTCTTGTCGCGCTGGCGCGCAATGCGTTCGGCTGGGGCGACCTGTGCGAGTTCATCACCGCTGCGCGGCGGCGCGCCGTCAAGGGCGAATACCTTGTCGACTGGCAGACCAGCGACATGAACCTGCTGCGCGGATGCGAAACGCTGTACTTTCCGCGCCGGGACCTGGCAGATGCAATGGACTTCGAAGCGCTGTGCGCAAAGCTGGCGCGTGCCAGGGAGATCTTCGGCAGCCACTTCTGGCTGGGTGTGCAGCTGTCCAGCGAGGCAGGAGACGACCTGTGGCTGGCCCTGCTGCGCGAAGCAGGCGGGCGTTGCGGTGTGCCGCTGGTGGCCGCGGGCGACGTGGTGATGCACAAGCGCTCGCGCAAGCTGCTGCACGACGTGGTCACCGCCGTGCATGAAGGCCGGCAGGTGGCCGATTGCGGTTTTGCGCTGCAGTCCAATGCCCAGCGCCACATGCGCTACAGATCCCGGCTGGCCCAGGTCTATCCCCAAGACCTGCTGGCCAACACGCTGGCGGTGTCGGCTCGCTGCAAATTCAAGCTGGAAGACATCCAGTACAACTACCCGCTGGAGCCCGTCCCCAAAGGGCAGACGCCCATGGGGGCCCTGGTGCGGCTCACGATGAAGGGGGCGCGCAGGCGGTACGGAAACTCGCTGCAGGAAAAGCACAGGAAGCAGATCCGCCACGAGCTGGAGCTGATCCGCTTCAAGCGCTACGAGATGTACTTCCTCACGGTGGAGGACATCGTGCGGCAGGCGCGCAGCCTGAACATCCTGTGCCAGGGCCGGGGCTCCGCGGCCAACTCGCTGGTCTGCTACTGCCTGGGCATCACCGAGATCAAGCCCGAGCTCACCAGCATGTTGTTCGAGCGTTTCATCAGCAAGGAGCGCAACGAGGCGCCTGACATCGACGTGGACTTCGAGCACCAGCGGCGCGAGGAGGTCATCCAGTACATCTACAAAAAGTACGGCCGCGACCGCGCCGCCATCGCCGCCGTGGTGGTGCGCTACCGCTCGCGCATGGCCATCCGCGACGTCGGCAAAGCCATGGGGGTGG
>CALRME020000500.1:0-3027 GCA_943369045.1 Sphingobacterium thalpophilum | reverse complement strand
CGCAGGCAGAACCGACGACGAGCCTCACGTGGCCGCCGCCGTGCAGCTGGCCGCCCGCATGGGCCTGCCCGTGGTGGCCACGCACCCGGTCCAGTTCACCGAGCCAGACGACTACGAAGCGCACGAGGCGCGCGTGTGCATCAGCGAGGGCGAAATCCTGGGCAACCCGCGCCGCGTGCGCAAGTTCACGCGCGAGCAGTACTTCAAGTCGGCCGCGCAGATGGAGGCACTGTTTGCCGACGTGCCCTCGGCCATTGCCAACAGCGCCGAGATCGCTCGCCGCTGCAACCTGGTGCTGGAACTGGGCAAGCCGCGCCTGCCCGACTTCCCCACGCCCAACGGCATGCCGCCCGATGAGTACTTCCGCCACGCATCGCACGAGGGACTGAAAGAGCGCATGGCGCACCTCTACCCCGATGCGGCCGCGCGCGACAGGGAAATGCCGCGCTATGTGGAGCGCCTGGAATTCGAGATCAACACGATCCAGAAGATGGGCTTTCCCGGCTACTTCCTGATCGTGGGCGACTTCATCAACTGGGCCAAGAAGAACGGCTGCCCGGTCGGGCCGGGCCGCGGTTCGGGCGCGGGCTCTCTGGTGGCGTACTCGCTCAAGATCACAGACCTGGACCCGCTGCAGTACAACCTGCTGTTCGAGCGGTTCCTCAACCCCGAACGCGTTTCGATGCCCGACTTCGACATCGACTTCTGCCAGGGCAACCGGGACCGCGTGATCGACTACGTCAAGGACAAGTACGGCAAGAACGCCGTGAGCCAGATCGCCACCTTCGGCACCATGGCCGCGCGCGCCGCGATCCGTGACGTGGGCCGCGTGCTGGACATGAGCTACACCTTCTGCGATGGCATCAGCAAGCTCATCCCCAACAAGCCGGGCCAGCACATCACCATAGCCGGTGCAATACAGGCCGAGCCCGTCCTGGCCGAGCGGCTGGACAAGGAAGAAGACGTCAAGACCCTGCTGGCGCTGGCGCAAAAGCTCGAGGGCATGACGCGCAACATAGGCATGCACGCAGGCGGCGTGCTGATCGCGCCGGGAAAGCTCACGGACTTCACGCCGCTGTACCAGCAGCCGGGCAGCGACAGTGCCGTGAGCCAGTACGACAAGGACGACGTGGAGGCCGCGGGCCTGGTGAAGTTCGACTTCCTGGGCCTGGCCACACTGACAATTCTTGAAATCGCCAAGGACTTCATCGTCGCCCGCCACAAGGGCCAGGAGGATTTTGCCTTTGAGAACATCCCGCTGGACGACCGCGAAACCTACAAGCTTTTTTCCGACGGCAAGACCGAGGCCGTGTTCCAGTTTGAAAGCCGTGGCATGCAGGGCATGTTGCGCGACGCGCGACCCACGCGGCTGGAAGACCTGATCGCGCTGAACGCGCTTTACCGGCCCGGCCCCATGGACCTGATCCCCAGTTTCGTGGCACGCAAGCACGGCCGTGAGGAGGTCGAATACCCGCATCCCGCGGTGGCCAGCATGCTGAGCGAGACCTACGGCATCATGGTCTACCAGGAGCAGGTGATGCAGACCGCGCAGATCCTGGGCGGCTACTCGCTGGGCGGCGCCGATCTGTTGCGCCGGGCCATGGGCAAGAAGAAGGCCGAGGAGATGGCCGAGCACCGCGAGAAGTTCCGCGAGGGTGCCGCCAAGACGCACAACATTCCCCAGCACAAGGCCGACGAGATCTTCGACCTGATGGAGAAGTTCGCGGGTTACGGCTTCAACAAGTCGCACGCCGCAGCGTACTCGCTGCTGGCCTACCACACGGGCTGGCTCAAGGTGCACTACACCGCCGAGTTTTTCTGCGCCAACATGACGGTGGAAATGGACGACACCGACAAGCTCAAGGTGCTGTTCGTCGATGCGCAGAAAAACTTCGGCCTGACCTTCGAGCCGCCGGACGTCAACCGCGGCGGTTACCGCTTCGAGCCCATGTCGGACAGGGTAATCCGCTACGGCCTGGGCGCCGTCAAGGGCACGGGCCAGCAGGCAATCGACGCCATCGTGGCGGCCCGCGAGGTGGGCGGCCCGTTCAAGAGCCTGTACGACTTCTGCGCCCGCGTGGACCGCAGCAAGCTCAACAAGCGCACGGTGGAAGCACTGATCAAGGCCGGGGCTTTCGACTCGCTGCAGCTCAACCGCGCGTCGCTGATGGCCAGCGTGGACCAGGCCTTCGGCTTTGCTTCTGCGACCGCCGCCAACGCCTCGCAGGTCGACATCTTCGGCGACGCCGACCATGGCTCCAGCAGCCAGGAGCCGGCCCTGGTCGAAGCCACGCCGTGGGGCGTGAAGGAGCGCCTGACGCTGGAAAAAACCGCGATCGGCTTTTACCTCTCTGGCCACTTGTTCGACGAAGTGGCGCTGGAAGTGCGGCGCTTTGCCAGGCGCCAGATTGACGACCTGCTCGACAGCCGCGAGCCGCAGTTGCTGGCCGGTATCGTGAGCGACCTGCGTGTTATCAACGGCCAGCGCGGCAAGCTGGCGCTGTTCAAGCTGGACGACAAGAGCGGCGCGATCGACGCGCGTGCCGACGAGGCCATGCTCAACGCCAACCGCAACCTGCTCAAGGACGATGAGCTCATCATCTGCATGGGCAAGGTGCAGACCGACCGCTTCTCCGGCGGCCTGCAGTTCACCGTCAACCAGGTGTGGGACCTGGCCACCGCACGCTGCCGCTTCGGCAAATACCTGAAGGTGGCGGTCAACGGCAAGGCGCCCGACATCCAGCGTTTGCTGCGCGACTACCCGGCCCGCAAGGAGATGAGCGAGCAGGGCGAACTGGTGCGCGGACTGCCCGTGCGCCTGGCCGTGCGCCGCACGGAAGCGACAGTGGAACTGCAGCTGGGCGAACAGGCCAAGTTCTTCCCCAGCGATGCTGCGCTTGCCAGCTGGATGGCGCAGGCCGAAGCGGGGCAGGCGCAGATCGTCTATGAGGCGGGCTGAGCGTTGCGGCTGCGGCCTGGCCCTATAGGCAAATGACTACATAGGCTCAGGCGGCTGGCGTTCAAGCG
>CALRME020000499.1:0-3042 GCA_943369045.1 Sphingobacterium thalpophilum | reverse complement strand
CCATCCGCCAACTCCGTGCTGACGGTGCTTCAGGCCCAGCGTTTGCGCAGCCGCAGCCAGGAGCAGCGGGCCGATCGGCGGGCACGCCGCGACAGCCTGCGCCCGGCAGCCCACAGCGGCGTGGACTTGACGCGCGCGATCATCGCGTCCTTCCAGTTTTTCCAGCGCGGATACCAGCGCGCGAACCACGGCAGCTTCATCAGCGCCGGCTGCGTCAGGCCGAACAGCCGGGCCAGGATGGCGGTGCCCGCCAGCTTGGCCGCCAGGATCAGCAGCAGGCCGGCCAGCGGATGGCCGCGGCCAATCCAGAACAGCGCCAGCAGTTTGACGGGGAACAGGGCCAGCATCGGCACGAGGAAGGCCAGCAACGCCGCCCAGGGCGGCAGGCTGGCGATGAAGCGTTCGGCGCGCGCCCACAGCGGCAGCTTCGCCAGTTGGGCCAGCACGCGTGCCAGCGGCTCCCAGCCCCATTCCTCGAAGATCAGCAGCAACGCCAGCAGCACACCGGCCGTGGCGTTGAGTATGGTCTTGAGGAGGCGAAGGAGCATCAGCGCACAGTGTGCCCCAGAATCAAAACTGCCTGAAAAGCAATACTGAAGCGCTTATCTAGCTATGAAAAATGCAGCAGACTTGATTCCTGCGATGGTCAGCAGCAAGGAGCCCAGCAGGTGCAGGGCGGCCGTGCCCAGTGCCAGCGCATAGCGCTCCTGCTGCAGCATGCCCACGACTTCGGCCGAGAAAGACGAGAAGGTGGTGAGCGCGCCCAGGAAGCCCGTCACCAGCGCGAGCCGCCATGCCGGGTCGAGTTCCGGCATGGCCTGGAACACCGCCACGCAAACGCCGATCAGGTAGCCGCCCACCAGGTTTGCGGCCAGCGTGCCCCAGGGCAGCACGGCGCCCGGGTTGAGCCAGAGCGAGAGCTGCCAGCGTGCGAGCGCACCCGCACAGGCGCCAACGCAGATGGCCAGCACCGCCAGCATGCCGATCGCCTTACTTTTCCTTGCCCATGACCACGTCGGGCAGGATGGTGACGATCTGCGGGAACACGGTGATGAGCACGATGCAGACCACCAGGCAGATGAAGAAGGGGATGGCGGCCTTGGCTATGGTGTTGCTGTCCTTGCCCGTCATGTTTTGCAGCACGAACAGGTTGAAGCCCACTGGCGGTGTCACCTCGGCGATTTCCACCAGCAGCACGATGAAGATGCCGAACCAGATCAGGTCAAAGCCCGCCTTCTGGATCATGGGCAGCACCACCGCGCTGGTCAGCACGATCATGCTGATGCCGTCCAGCGCCGTGCCCAGGATCAGGTAGACCACCGTCAGAACGGCGATCAGCGCATAGGGGGACAGGTGCATCGCATCGACCCAGTTGGCGAGCTCGCGCGGGATGCCGGTGAAGGCCATGGTCTTGGTCAGGAAAGAAGCCCCGGCCAGGATGAACATGATCATGCAGCTGGTGCGGGTGGTGCCCATCAGGCCTTCGCAGAAAGTCTTCCAGGTCAGAGACTTGCTCCACCAGGCTAGCCCCAGCGACCCGGCCACACCGTAGGCCGCGCATTCGGTGGCCGTGGCGTAGCCCGCGATCAGCACCCAGACGATGAAGATGATCAGGGCCGCGCAGGGAATGAGGTTGCCCGACAGGCGGATTTTTTCCATGAAGGTAGTGGGCGCATCGGGCGGTGGGACCTGGTCGGGGTTGCGCAGGCTCCACCAGATGATGTAGCCCGAGAACAGGCCCATCAGCAGGAAGCCTGGCAGGAAGCCGGCCAGGAATATGCGGATGATCGACGCATCGGCCGCCACGGCATACACCACCATGGTGATGGACGGTGGGATCAGGATGCCCAGCGTGCCGGCAGTGGCCAGCGAGCCCAGGGCGATCTTCTCGCTGTAGCCGCGCTTGAGCAGCTCGGGCAGTGCCACCTTGCTGATGGTCGCGCAGGTGGCCGCGGAGGAGCCGCTCACCGAGCCGAAGATGCCGCAGCCCAGGATGGTGGTGTGCATCAGCCGGCCGGGAACGCGGTTGAGCCAGGGGCGCAGGCCCTCGAACATCTCCTCGGAGAGCTTGCTTCGGAACAGGATCTCGCCCATCCAGATGAACAGAGGCAGCGCCGCCAGTTCCCAAGACGCGTTCGACTCCCAGAACGACGAGAACAGGTTGTTGCCCGTCGAGGTGGTGGTGAAGAAGGCCTGGCCGACCCAGCCGCAGATGGCCAGCGTCATCGCTATCCAGACGCCACCCGAGAGCAGCACCATCATGATCAGCAGCAGCAGGCCGCCGACAAGAAGAATGTCCATGTTGTTCTTTGTTCTGTGGTGGACGCGTCAGACGTCGGAAGAAAAATCGCCCTTGGCGTGGCGCTCTTCGACGGCCACCACATAGCTGGGCCGGCCGCCGCGCAGCACGATGATGAACTCGTCGACCACGGCCACCAGCAGCAGGATGGACCCGAGGGCGAAGCTCAGTTGCGGGATCCAGATCGGGATGGGCAGCAGGCCCTGGGCCATCTCATTGAAGGCCCAGCTGTCGTAGGTGAACTTGTTGGCCCAGAAAGCCAGGTAGCCCACGCTGACAGAGGCGATGCCCAGGCACATGATCTCCGCAACGCGGCGTTTGCCTTCGGACATCTTCTCGAGCAGCAACGTCACGCGGACGAAGTCGCCATGCTTGAAGGCATGGGCCATGGCGAAGAACGAGGCGGCGGCGCAGCACCAGGCCACCGCGTCGTTGACCGCGCCGGTGCGCACGCCCAGCTCGCGCAGCAGGCTCTGGCCGATCATCAGCACGCAGATCAGGGCAATGAAAACGGCGCCGATCGCGCCGGAGACCAGGTAGAGGCGGTCAAGAAAACGGCGCAACAGTGCCGCCTTACTTCTTGCCGAAGGCGCTGATCACGGCCGCGCCGTCAGGGCCGGCCTTCTTCTGCCAGTCGGCCAGCATGATGGTGCCGACCTGGCGCAGGTCGCCCATCAGCTTGGGTGCGGGCGTCATGATCTTCATGCCCTTGTCGGTCAGTGCCTTCTTGTACCAGTCGTTCT
>CALRME020000498.1:0-3046 GCA_943369045.1 Sphingobacterium thalpophilum | reverse complement strand
CTCCACGAGCGGCGGTTCACGTTGCCCGCACGGTCGCGCACCACCACCTCGGCCGTGTGGCGGCCGGGCTGCAGGTCCTGCGCATAGCGGATGTCGTCGCCGTCCAGGCGGGCGCGGCCGGTCACGTCGCGGCCGTCAACGCGCAGGATCACCGAGGCCGGATCGACACCGCTGCCTTCGTCGCTGAAGCGGGCGGAGACACGGGTCCAGCCACGTTCGCTGACGCGGTCGCCGTTGGACGGGGTGACGTCGGTGATCTGCGGCGCACGGTCGTCGCGGGCATGGCGCGGGCCACCGTTGTCACGGATGTCCACGCGGGCGCTGACGCGCTGGCCGCCGCTGTTGAGTGCGACCGTGGTGCGCGACAGGCTGTCGCGGGAGTCGCGCGGGGTGATCACGTAGTCTGCTTCGTAGACACCGGGGCGCACTTCGCCCATGCGCAGCGGGCGGGTGCCGAGGATTTCCAGCCAGGCCTGGCCGCCGGGAACACCGACCAGGCGGAACTGCACGTCACGGCCCGGACGGAACGGGCCTTCATGGCGCAGCACAAAGCGCTCGATGGTGGGCTGGGCGACGATCGCAGGCTGCGCCACCACAGCCGGTTGCACGACCACGGCCGGCTGCACTGTGTAGCGCTGCTGTGCGGCTGCTGGCTGGCTGGCCACGACGGCGCCCAGGGAGGCCAGCAGCAGCATGGCTGCAGCGGCGGGGGAACGCAGGCTGGTGGAAAGGTTGGCTGTCTTCATGGTTCACCTCACTTGGTGGTTAATGTGAAGCCAGTTTGCGGCGGGGCCGGTGAACAGTAGCTGAACGAAACCCATATTCCTGAAAAGCCGCTGTGCGGCGAATGTGTATGTTCGCCACCGCACATACAGTGGCTGCTGATGAGCGGATGATGGGGGTGTTCACCGTTGAACCGCCGCCGGCGGCTCCCTGGACCCAAGGGCGCCAGCCATGACTCAAAACACCGGCATGGGGGCCATTCTCAAGGCCCACGAATCCGAAATCCTGCGCGACTGGATCGCCACCCAGCTGGCCGACACCAGCCTGCGCGAGCTGCTCAACGAAAACGAAGTCAACGAGCAGTCGCGCAGCTTTCTCCAGCTTTTCTCCAATGCCGTGCGCGTGAGCTACGACGAGGAGCTGGCGGGCCAGCACTGGGACGAGGTGCGCGCCGCCCTGTCCAGCCTGTCCAAGAAGCGGGCGCTGGCAGGCTTTTCGCCCACCGAAACAGCCACCTTCGTCTTCTCGCTCAAGCAGCCGATTTTCGCGGCCCTTCGCCGCGCATTCGCCGCGGATGCCAACCGCCTGAACGAGGAAACCTGGCTGTCATCGACCGTGCTCGACAAGCTTGGCATGGTGACGGTGGAGGCCTACCAGCGCAGCCGCGAGGAGGTGATCGTGCGCCAGCAGCAGGAGTTGCTGGACCTTTCAACGCCCGTCATCAAGCTGTGGGACGGCGTGGTCGCCGTGCCGCTGATCGGGACGCTCGACAGCGAACGCACCCAGGTGGTGATGGAAAACCTGCTCGAAGGCATCGTGCAGCACGAAGCCACCGTGGCCATCATCGACATCACGGGCGTGCCCACGGTGGACACGCTGGTGGCGCAGCATCTGCTCAAGACCGTGGCGGCCACGCGCCTGCTGGGGGCCGAATGCATCATCAGCGGCATCCGCCCGCAGATCGCGCAGACCATCGTGCACCTTGGCGTGGACCTCACCAATGTCACGACCAAGTCCACCCTGGCCGATGCGCTGCGGGTAGCGCTGGACAAGTGCGACCTTGCGGTGACGCGCAAGCGGGCGCCGGACACCGGAAGCTGATCTTGGAAAAGATCCCGATCCTGAAGATGGGTGACTTCCTGCTGGTGACCATCCAGGTGGAGCTGCACGACCAGCTGGCGCTCGCGCTGCAGGACGACCTGACGCAAAAGCTCGCCCGCACCCGGGCGCGCGGCGTGCTGATCGACATCTCGGCGCTGGAAATCGTCGATTCCTTTATCGGCCGTTCGCTCGCGCACATCGCCGGAATCGCCCGCATCATGGACGCGACCACGGTGCTGGTGGGAATGCGCCCGGCCGTGGCCATCACGCTGGTGGAGCTGGGCATGTCGCTCAAAGGCGTGCGCACGGCGCTCAACATCGACAAGGGCATGCGTCTCCTGCGCGAAGCCGCGGCAGCGCCGGGAGCTGCGCCATCGCGCCAGTAGCCCCGGCCACCCTGGAGATCCGCTCTCAGGAAGAGCTGCAACGTGCCCGCCGCGTTGTGGCCGAATGGGCCACGCGCCTGGAGTTCGGCGCAGTGGACCAGACCAAGGTCGTAACCGCCGCCAGTGAACTGGGGCGCAATGCGCTGGTTCATGGCAAGGGCGGCACCATGGAGATTGCCGAAGTTTCCCGTGACGGCAAGGCCGGGCTGCAGCTGGTATTTGAAGACCGGGGTCCCGGCATCGCCGACATCAGCCGCGCAATGACCGACGGCTTCAGCACCGCGAAAAGCATGGGGCTGGGCCTGGGTGGCGCGCGCCGGCTGGTCAACGAATTCGCGTTGGAGTCGCAGGCCGGCAAGGGCACGAAAGTCACGGTGGTGCAATGGAAAAGACGCTAGAAGTTCATGAGAAAAGCCAAGTCGGCGAAGTACGCCGGCTGGTCGAAGCCATGGCCTTCTCGCAAGGCCTGGCGGAGGCCGACCGGGGCCGCGCCGCGCTGGTGGCCACCGAGGCCGCCACCAACCTGGTCAAGTACGGCAAGCACGGTGTCGTCACCGTCAGCCTGTATGCCGCAGACGGGGTGCGCGGCCTGCAGATCGTCGCCATGGACAAGGGGCCGGGCTTTGCCGACTTCGCCGCCTCCGCCCGCGACGGCTACTCCACCAGCGGCACCATGGGCATAGGCCTGGGCGTGATCATGCGGGCTTCGGACGTGTTCGACGTGTATTCGGTGCCGGTGCAGGGCTCGGCCCTGCTGTCCTGCAGCCTGCCGCGGCCCGTGGCCGCGGTGGAGCCGGCGCCTGGCGCACTCTCGGTGAGCGTGCGCACCACGCCCA
>CALRME020000497.1:0-3056 GCA_943369045.1 Sphingobacterium thalpophilum | reverse complement strand
GCCCCGCCGGCCGCCATTGATGGCGATCTTTGGCAGCGCGAGGATGCTTTCCTCGATGTAGACCGGCATGGGCTTGCGCGTGCCGAACGGCGAAGTGCCACCCACCAGGTAGCCGCTATGGCGGTTCGCCACCTCGGGCTTGCAAGGCGCCACCGACTTGGCGCCGATTTGCCGCGCCAGGTTCTTGGTCGAGACGGTGCGGTTGCCGTGCATCAGCACCAGCAGCGGCTTGCCGTCCTGGTCTTCCATCACCAGCGTCTTGACCACAGTGAACGGATCGAACCCCAGCACCTGCGCGCTGTGCTGCGCACCGCCGTGCTCCAGGTACTCGTAGGGGTGCTCGGTGAACGCCACCTTGTGCGCCTTGAGCAGCGCGGTGGCCGGGGTTTCGCTGACGTGGTCCTTCTTTGCCACTGCCGGGTCCCTGCCCGTCGGCTAGATCGCCGGATCCCGGATCTCCCAGCGGATCCTGTCGATTGCCTTGAGCATCTCGGGCGTGAGCTTAGTGCCCCACGCATTGAGGTCTTCGTCGAGCTGGGCCACCGAAGTCACGCCAATGATGGTGCTGGCAACCTGCCACTTGGTGTAGCACCAGGCCAGCGCCATCTGGGTGGGCGTCATGCCGTTGTCGCGGGCCAGCTGGTTGTAGCGGCGGGCGGCAACCAGCGATTCGGGGCGGCCCCAGCGCTGCTTGCGCACCGACTCGTAGCGGGCGATGCGGGCGTCCTGGGGCGCATCGGGGCCATCTGTGCCCGACACGTCGTACTTGCCCGTCAGCAGGCCAAAGGCCAGCGGCGAATAGGCGAGCAGGGAGACATTGAGCCGGTACATGCTTTCGTCCAGGCCGTTTTCCAGCGCGCGGCTGACCAGGCAGTAGACGTTCTGCACGGTGGCGATGCGCGGCAGGCTGTGCTGCTCGGCCAGGCGCACGAACTCGTGCACGCCGTACGGCGTTTCATTGGACAGGCCGATGTAGCGCACCTTGCCGGCCTTGACCAGCTGGCCCAGCGCTTCGAGCTGCTCGTGGATGCTGGTCTTGGTGCGCTCGTGCGCCGGGTCGAAATACATCTGGCCGAACATGGGTGCGTTGCGTTCGGGCCAGTGGATCTGGTAGAGGTCGATCACGTCGGTCTTCAGGCGCTTCAACGACGCATCGCACGATGCAGCGATGTCGGCCGCCGTCAGCCCGCCACCCTCACGCACCCAGGGCATGCCGCGCGAGGGGCCGGCCACCTTGGTGGCCAGCACCAGCTTGTCGCGGGCGCCGGGGTTCTTTGCAAACCAGTTGCCAATGATGGTTTCGGTGGCACCGAAGGTTTCGGCCCGTGCCGGCACCGCGTACATCTCTGCCGTGTCGATGAAGTTGACGCCGCGCTCCAGCGAGCGGTCAAGCACGGCATGGGCCGTGGCTTCGTTGACCTGCTCACCAAACGTCATGGTGCCCAGGCAGATGGGAGTGACCTGCAGGTCGCTTTGGCCGAGTTGGATTTTTTGCATGGCAGGCATCTTACCCACGCTGCCCGCAAATTTCAGGCGGCGCCGGCTTTGGCCCCCTGGGCCTGGCCCCTGGCTTTCTCCTCTTCCTGCAGCCGCAGCACCCGCCTCTGCACCTTGCCCGTCGTGGTCATGGGCAAGGCAGCTATGAACTCGATCTCCTTGGGATACTCGTAGGGCGCGAGCTTGCCCTTCACGTGGGCCTGCAACTCGGCCAGCAACGCATGGGAGCCGGAATGGCCGGGCGCCAGCACCACAAAGGCCTTGACCACCGCGCCCCGCTCCTTGTCCGGCTTGGGCACCACGGCCGCGTTGACGACAGCCGGGTGCTTGACCAGGCAGTTCTCGATCTCACTCGGGCCGATGCGGTAACCCGCCGCCTTGAACACGTCGTCAGCCCGGCCCTGGTACCAGAGGTAGCCATCCTCGTCGCGGGTGGCCAGGTCGCCGGTGCGGCACCAGTCGCCGGTGAACTTGCCGCGCGTGGCCTCGTCCTTCTTCCAGTAGCCCAGAAAGAAGATGGGGTCCGGCTGCCCGTGCACGTCGTAGCGGTTGACCGACACGTCTCCCGGCACACCCACGGGGCATTCATTGCCCTCGTCGTCGATCACCGCCACGCGGTGGCCCGGGTAGCCGCGGCCCATGCTGCCGGGCTTGGACGGCCAGAAGCGGCTGCAGTTGCCCACCACATAGTTGATCTCGGTCTGGCCGAACATCTCGTTGACCACCACACCCAGCTGCTCGCGGCAGTAGGCAAAGACCGCGTCGCCCACAGCCTCGCCCGCACTCATCATGGCCTGCAGCTTGAGCTTGAATTGCTGGCCCGGTACCGGGTAGGCCTTCATCATGGCCTTGAGCGCGGTAGGGAACAGGAAGGTGTGCGTCACGCCCTGCTCCTGCATCAAGGTGAAGGCCAGCTCCGGGCTGAAGCGGCCATTCCAGGCCACGATGGGCCGGCCGAAATAAAGGCTGGGCAGCAATGCATCCATCAGGCCGCCCGTCCAGGCCCAGTCTGCGGGGGACCAGAACACGGCGTTGGACTCCTTGTTGCCCATGGCGTCGAAGCCGAACCAGTTCTGGCTGCAGACAAAGCCCGGCAGGTTGCCGATCAGCGCACGGTGCGGCAGGTAGGCGCCCTTGGGTGGGCCGGTTGTGCCGCTGGTGTAGATCAGGATGGCACCTTCTTCTGCCTTGGTCTGGACGGCGGTGACCTGCGCGCTTTGCTTTGACAGTTCGCGTTCATAAGCCATGTCGGCCTGCGAAGCCGCGTCGCCCACGCCCACCACTTTGCGCAGCGCCGGGCATTGCGCGCGCACCGAACGCAGGTTGGCGATCGAGCTTTCATCGCAGACGGCCACAACGGCCTCACTGTCCTGCAGCCGGTATTCCAGCGCCTCGGGGCCGAACAGCATCGACAGCGGCATGGCGACCGCGCCCAGCTGGAACACGGCCATGTAGGCAGCAGCGGTCTCGAAGCGCTGCGGCATCACGATGGCCACGCGGTCGCCGCGCTGCACACCCAGCTTGACCAGGAGGTTGGACAGGCGGTTGGCCTGCTGCTG
>CALRME020000496.1:0-3059 GCA_943369045.1 Sphingobacterium thalpophilum | reverse complement strand
TGGCCCCTGCTCCTCGTGCGCACCAGTGCGGGCGGCGTAGCGGGCCATCAACGCCTCCTGCGCGCCATGGGCCTGCCCCACGGGTTTGGCCACCCGGGTGTAGTTGCCATCGGGCCCCAGGTCCCAGGCGTCGCGTGTGTCGTGCAGGTAGGCTACCAGGCACTCGTCGATGATCCGCTGGCGGGCGTGCCTGTCAGTCACCGGCCAGGCCAGTTCGATGCGGCGCAACATGTTGCGGTTCATCCAGTCGGCGCTGGACAGGTAGACGTCTTCTTCCTGGCCGCAGCGGAAATAGAACACCCGCGAATGCTCCAGGAAGCGTCCGATCACCGAGCGCACGCGGATGTTGTCGGTCACGCCCGGCACCTGCGCGGGCAGCATGCAGGCGCCACGCACGATGAGGTCGATCTTCACACCCTGCTGCCCGGCGCGCACCAGCGCGAGCATCAGCGCCTCGTCGGTCAGCGCGTTCATCCGTGCAACGATGCGTGTGTCCCTGCCCTGCGAGGCCGCCTCGGCCAGTGCATCGACCTTGTCGATCAGCTTGCGGTGCAGCTGGAACGGCGCGACCCACAGGTGGTTCAGGCGCGGCAGCCGGCTCTGGCTGGCCAGGTGCACGAACACGTTCTCGATGTCGGCCGTCAGCAGCAGGTCGGCTGTGAGCACACTCAGGTCGGTGTACAGGCGCGCAGTCCGCGGGTTGTAGTTTCCGGTGGACAGGTGCGCGTAGCGGCGCAACTGGCGGCCTTCGCGGCGCGTCACCAGCAGCATCTTGGCGTGGGTCTTGAGGCCCACCACGCCATACACGACCTGCGCACCGATCGACTCCAGCATCTCGGCCCAGTTGATGTTGGCCTCCTCGTCGAAGCGGGCCTTGAGCTCCACCACGGCCGTGACTTCCTTGCCGCGGCGCACGGCCTCGCGCAGGAGGTCCATCAGCTCGGAGTCGGCGCCGGTGCGGTAGATGGTCTGCTTGATGGCCAGCACCTGCGGATCGTTGACCGCCTCGCGCAGGAAGGCCAGCACCGCGTCGAAGCTCTCGAACGGCTGGTGGATCAGCACGTCGCCCTGCTTGAGCCGCTCAAAGAACGACTGGCCCGGCACCAGTTCGGTCGGGTAGCAGGCCTTGTACGGCGGGAACAGCAGGTGCGGCGCATGGACCAGGTCGATCAGCTGCGCCAGGCGCACCACGTTCACCGGCCCATGCACCCGGTACAGTGCCTGGGGCGGCAGGTTGAACTGCTTCATCAGGAAGGATGCCAGGTGCTCCGAGCAACCCGCCGACACCTCCAGCCGCACGGCCTGGCCGTAGTGGCGGTGCTGCAGGCCCAGGCGCAAGGCGGTGCGCAGGTTGCGCACGTCGTCCTCGTCCACGGCAAGATCGGAATGGCGCGTCACGCGGAACTGCGAGAACTGACCTACTTCGCGGCCTGGAAACAGGCCGTGCAGATGCGCGCGGATCACGCTGGAGAGCGAGACAAACAGCGTTTTGCCGCCCGACACCCTGGCGGGCATCAGGATCAGCCGGGGCAGCACACGCGGCACCTTGACGATGGCGATGTCGTTCTCGCGCCCGAAAGCGTCCTTGCCACCGAGCCGCACGATGAAGTTCAGCGACTTGTTGGCCACCTGAGGGAACGGGTGGGCCGGGTCCAGTCCGACCGGTATCAGCAGCGGACGCACCTCGCGCTCGAAGTACTCGTCCACCCAGCGTTTTTGCGCCGGCGTGCGGTCACCGTGCGACACGATCGCTATGCCCTGCCTGGCAAAGGTGGGCATCAGCTCGTCGTTGTAGAGCGTGTACTGGCGCTCCACCAGCTTGTGTGCTGCCTCGGCCAGTGCCTCGAACGAGGCCACGGTGTACGGCCCCTTCTGGTCGCCCGACTGCATGGCCGTCAGGTGCGGCGCTGCGCGTACCTCGAAGAATTCATCGAGGTTGGACGAGACGATGCACAGGTAGCGCAGCCGCTCCAGCAGCGGAACGTCGGCCCGGTGCGCCCAGTCCAGCACACGCTCGTTGAACGCGAGAATGCTGTGGTCCCGGTCAAGAAATGCGACGGGAGCTGGGGACTTTGCGGGTGTGGCAGGCGAAACGGGCATCAACATGACAGGGATATGACATCAGGATGACAGTGTTCACCCGCCAGATGACAGGGGTGTGACAGACGCAGGCACGAGGTGGCGCGCGAAAAGCTCGGTGGCGTGTGCCCAGCTGAACTGTAACGCCCGCGCGCGCGCCTCGTGGCGGGGGATGGCCAGCGCCCGGAAGCTGGCGCTCTGCAGGTCATGGTCCATGGCGCCGCCCTGGCTTCCGGGCTGGCCGTCGGCCCGGGTTTCGCCCAGCACTTCCAGCGGGCCGTCGACGGGGAACGCCGCCACCGGCGTGCCCGTGGCCATTGCTTCCAGCATGACCAGCCCGAAGGTATCCGCATGGCTGGGGAAGACAAATACGTCGGCGGCGGCATAGACGCGGGCCAGCTCGTCGCGCTTGAGCAGGCCCAGCCAGCGCACGTTGGGGAAGCGCTCCTTGAGTTGCGCCTCTACAGGACCGACGCCGCAGACCACCTTGGTGCCCGGAAAGTCCATTTTCAGGAAGGCCTCGATGTTCTTCTCGTACGACACCCGGCCCACGAACAGCGCTACCGGCCGCGGCAACGGGCCCATGGGCAGGTAAGCCTCGCTCTGGCCGTGGAACTTGAACAGCGACATGTCCACGCCGTGGGTCCAGGGCCGCAGGTTCCGGAAACCGCGTTGCTGCAGCATGCGCAGCACACCTTGCGTGGGCACCATCACGCCCGAAGACGGTTTGTGGAAGTGCCGGAACAGCGCGTAGCCCCAGGACAGCGGCACCTTGGCCGCCGCGTTCAGGATCTCCGGGAACTTGGTGTGAAAGGCGGTGGTGAAAGCCAGCTTGCGCTTCATGCAGTAGCTGCGGCCGGCCCAGCCCAACGGCCCTTCGGTGGCTAGGTGGATGGCGTCAGGCTGGAACGCGTCGAGTTTTTCGGTCAGCAGGCGCTTGGGACTGACTGCGAGGTCGATGCCCGCGTAGCCCGGGCAGG
>CALRME020000495.1:0-3062 GCA_943369045.1 Sphingobacterium thalpophilum | reverse complement strand
CATCATGTCCATGTCACCACCTTACCGCTCGCGCGGCTACCACCGTTTGCCCGACTGGTTCTCCAGCATGGGCTTGACCTTGGCCGAAATTGCCTCGCGAGCCCGGAAGATGCGCGAGCGCACCGTCCCGATCGGGCAATTCATGGCTTCCGAAATCTCTTCGTAACTCAGCCCTTCGATCTCGCGCAGCGTCACGGCTTGCCGGAGTTCCTCGGGAAGGGCTTCCATGGCCGCGTTGACCGCGGCGGCTATTTCCTTGGCGGCCAGCACCGTTTCGGGCGTTTCCGCGGTAGTTAGTTCATTGCCGACGTAAGAAGTTTCATCATCATCATCGCCCGAGCGCATGGCGCTTTCCGACACCAGGGGGTCACGCTTGAGGTCGCCCAGCGCCTTTTTGGCCGTGTTGACCGCGATCCGGTAGAGCCAGGTGTAGAACTGCGCTTCGCCGCGAAACTGGGCCAGGGCCCGGTACGCGCGGATGAAGGTTTCCTGGGCGATGTCCTGCACCAGGTCCACATCCCTGACCATGCGGCCGATCAGCCGCTCGATCCGGCGCTGGTACTTGATGACCAGCAACTCATACGCCTTCTGGTCGCCCGCCACCGTGCGCTCGACCAGCATCAGGTCGGTATCAGCGGAAGTGGGAGGTTCGGGAGGCGTTGGGGTCATGGGTTCGCCGCGGTAGGAGCCTGCGGCGGCGCATCGGTGCTGGCGGGCGAATATACCGCACGGCGCAGGCCCTGCCAGCGTTGGGGGCTGGCCGGTCGCTCCAGCCAGAGCCACAGGGGACGCTCGTTCCCGCCCTTCAGCCACGCCAGAAGCATCACGCGTTGCAGGTCCAGGACGACCGCGACCGAGCCGGTGCCAGCAGCGCCGGACCAGTACCAGGCCCGGCCGTCCCAGCGCAGCTCACCGCGCGGAGACCTGAACCAGGCACCCAGGGCAACGAGCGCACTGGTTGCCAACGCCACCAGTGCCGCTGCCTGCCGCCAGCCAGGTTCGACCGGCTGGTACAGCCACAAGCCAGTACAGCAAGCCGCGCCAACCCACAGCGATACGGCCAGCAGGAGCGCAAAACGCGAACGCCCCACCGGGTAGAGAACCGATGGGGCGCCGTGCATGGAAAAGATCAGGCGCGCTTGAAGACCAGCGTGCCGTTGGTGCCGCCAAAGCCGAAATTGTTCTTCACGGCCACGTCGATCTTCAAATCACGCGCGGTGTTGGCGCAGTAGTCCAGGTCGCATTCGGGGTCCTGGTTGAAGATGTTGATGGTGGGCGGGCTCTTCTGGTGATGCACGGCCAGTACCGTGAACACCGATTCAATGCCGCCGGCGCCGCCCAGCAGGTGGCCGGTCATCGACTTGGTGGAATTGACGACCAGCTTCTTCGCATGGTCACCGAATGCCGCCTTGATGGCATTGGTTTCGTTCAGGTCGCCCAGCGGCGTGGAGGTGCCATGCGCGTTGAGGTAGGCCACCTGGTCGGCGTTGACGCCTGCGTCCTTGAGCGCCATGACCATGGAGCGGCGGGGGCCGTCCACGTCCGGTGCGGTCATGTGGAAGGCATCAGCGCTCATCCCGAAACCGGCAAGCTCCGCGTAGATCTTTGCGCCGCGTGCCTTGGCGTGCTCGTATTCCTCAAGCACGATCACACCGGCGCCTTCGCCCAGAACGAAGCCGTCGCGGTCCTTGTCCCAGGGACGCGACGCCGTCTTCGGGTCATCATTGCGGGTGGACAGCGCACGGGCCGCCGCAAAGCCGCCAAGGCCCAGGGGCGAAACGGTGGCTTCTGCTCCGCCGGCGACCATTACGTCGGCGTCACCGTGCGCAATCATCCGGGCCGACAGGCCGATGGCATGCAGACCGGTGGTGCAGGCCGTGACGACCGCGATATTCGGTCCCTTGAAGCCGTACTTGATGGACACGTGGCCCGAGATCATGTTGATGATCGAGGCCGGCACGAAGAACGGAGAAATGCGGCGGGGGCCGCGATTGGTCAATTCGGTATGGGTGTTTTCAATCAGCGGCAGGCCACCAATGCCCGCGCCGATGTTGCAGCCGATGCGCGTTGCCTCTTCGGCGCCCAGCGCGTCACCCGTGGCAAGACCGCTGTCGGCCACCGCCTGGATTGCAGCCGCAAGCCCCAGGTGGATGAAACGGTCCATATGCCGGGCTTCCTTCTCGGGGATGTAGTCCCCGATATTGAAACCCTTGACCTCACCGGCGAACTTGCACGCGAAGTTGCTCGCGTCAAACTGGGTGATCAGGTCAATGCCGGGCGTCCCGGCCAGCAGGTTGGCCCAGGAATCGGCCACCGTGTTTCCCACGGGGCTGACACAGCCCAGGCCGGTCACAACGACTCGGCGAACCATGCAGTGTCAGGCCTTCTTGTGGGTGTTGGCGTAATCGATGGCGTTTTGCACCGTCGTGATCTTCTCGGCGTCTTCGTCCGGGATCTCGATGCCGAACTCGTCTTCGAGGGCCATCACCAGTTCCACCGTGTCGAGCGAGTCGGCACCGAGGTCGGCCACGAAGGCTTTTTCACTGGTGACTTGAGACTCTTCCACGCCGAGCTGCTCGGCGATGATTTTTTTGACACGTGCTTCGATATCGCTCATGGTTCCCTCAGAGGGTTGTGAATGAATCCGGGATTTTAGCCCGGCATGACTTTGGTTCAGTGCGCTGATTCTCAGGACATGAACATGCCGCCATTGACGTGCAGTTCCTGTCCGGTGACATAGGAGGCTTCGCGCGATGCGAGGTAGGCCACCGCATGCGCGATGTCGGCCGGCTTTCCCAGATGGCCCAATGGAATCTGGCCCAACAGCGCTTTCTGCTGCTCTTCCGGCAGGCTGGCCGTCATGTCGGTTTCGATGAAGCCAGGCGCCACGCAGTTGACGGTGATGCCGCGGCTGCCCAGTTCGCGGGCCAGCGCCCGCGTCATGCCGGCCACGCCGGCCTTGGCCGCCGCATAGTTGGCCTGGCCGGGGTTGCCGGAGGCGCCCACCACGGACGTGATGCTGATGATGCGGCCAAAGCGCTGCTTCATCATGGTGCGCATCA
>CALRME020000494.1:0-3074 GCA_943369045.1 Sphingobacterium thalpophilum | reverse complement strand
CCAGCAAGTAAAGGACATTGCGGACTGCCTCTTCCAGGACCACCGGCCGCACCTGCGCCGCCGGGTCGGGCCGTTCCACAGCGCGGCGCAAACGGCCGACCACGTCGGAGGCACGCCTGGCCTGCTCGACGGCCTGGCGCATGCCGCTGCGCGCCAGCGGCAGCTCGGGGGGCTCCTCGTCGAGCAAGCGCGCCGCTGCCTGCGTACTGGCCAGCAGCGCGGTGAGCGGCTGGTTGAGTTCGTGCGCCATGCCGGCCGCCAGCTCGCCGAGCGTGTTCAGGCGCGCCACCTGGCCCAGGCGCAGCAGTTCCTCCGCGCGGCGGCGCTGGTCGCGCTGGCGGCGCCAAGCAGCCAGGCCCGCGAGCGCGGCGCCGACGGCGAGCGACGAGCCCAGCATCAGGCCCCATGGCAGTTCGTCCCAGCCGACCTGGCGCACGCCCACCACATCGAAGGCCTGGCTGTCGGCTGCCAGGTGCTTGTGGAAGTCGAAGCGCCAGCCGCCCGAGCGCACGCGGCCGGGCTGCAGCACGAAGGTCTGGCTCTCGTGCTCCAGCGTCACCCGCACCGGGCTGGTTTCGGGCGCCATCGGCCATTCGCTCCAGGGCACGGCGGCGCGCAGGTCCAGCTGCAGCGCGTAGCTACTGGGCTCGGCCGCCAGCACCAGCGAGTAGCGGCCGCGCATCAGGTCCAGGTTGGCCAGGGCCGGGCGGCGAAGCGCGCGCGACAAAGTTTCGGCGACGTGCAATGCAGGCTCGGGCCAGGCATCCGGCCCGGTGTGGCGCTGCACATTGAGGATCTGCGGGTAGACCGAGGGCAGGCGCTTCTCGGGTTGCGCCGCGTCGGCCGGTTGCAGCAGGGCCAGGGTGGCCAGCACCGCGTCGTGCTGCACCACCCGCTGGCTGAGCAGGCGGTGGGCGATGCGGGCATCGGTTTCGAAGGCGTCGCGCTGGCGGGCCAGCTCCAGGCGCGCCAGCAGCACCGCACCCAGTGCCGACAGCACCAGCCAGGTCAGGACCCAGGGAGCGTGGCGTTTGGCGGCGGAAAACATGCGGCCGATTGTGCACTTGGGCCACAATCGCCGCTCCTTTGATGAGGGGTGCGATGTGCTGAGCGTGATCCAGAGGGTGGCCGAGGCCCGTGTGGTGGTGGACGGCGAAACGATTGGCGAGATAGGCGCCGGCCTGCTGGTGCTGGTGTGCGCCGAGCGCGGCGACAGCGAGGTGCAGGCCGACAAGCTGCTCGCAAAGCTGCTGAAGCTGCGCATCTTCTCCGACGAGGCCGGCAAGATGAACCGCAGCGTCCAGGACATTGGCGGTGGCCTGCTACTCGTCAGCCAGTTCACCCTGGCCGCCGACACTTCGGGCGGCAACCGCCCCAGCTTCACCAACGCCGCCGCGCCAGATGAGGGGCGTCGGCTGTACGACTACTTCGTTGCGCAGGCGCGGTCGGCTCACCCGGTGGTGCAGACGGGGCGATTTGCAGCCGACATGAAGGTGCACCTGCTCAACGACGGGCCGGTGACGATTCCGCTGACGGTGCGTTAGGTCTTGCTGCCTGCAACCGTCATTCCCGCGCAGGCGGGAATCCAGTGTGTCCCTGGCTGTCATTCCGGACCCGATCCGGGATCCATGTCTTCCCGCCTTTTGCTGGCGCCGCTCTGCCAGGTTGGCTAGCGCGCCGGGCGTCCGTGCCGGGCACAGACACCCGCCACGCCTGCGGAGGCTTGTTTTCTCTCGATAGGTTGGAAACCACACAAGCAGTGTTCATGAGTCTTCCGGAGGCTTTTCGGCCCACAACCCGCGCGGAACGTGCTTGAGCGGTTTGGCTTCGACGAATAGAAGTGCCCGCATTGCGCGGCGTCAACGCAACGGTAACCGGCGCCCAAGCAGATGAAGCGGCGATGTACGCCCGAGTGCTTGAGCGTCCGTGTTCACCGGGAGGTCAGGTTGCATGATTGCCATGCTGCTGCGCCGCAAGCCGACGTTCGGGCTCGACGTGATCTCGATCTTTCCAGGCGCCGGAAGTTGCATAATCGCGACTGGAGGATCGGACGCCATGGCAGACATCCCTTGCACCACCCGACGCGCCGCGCTCGCGGCCCTCGCCGGCACTTTTCTGGCCCCCGGTGTTCAAGGCCAGCCCGCCTTGAACACCGAACGCATCCAGGCCCTGGAAGCGCAGTTGCGCGCCTCACCCCATGTGCGCGCCCTGCTGATGGAGCGCCGCGGCGCCACCTTCGCTTACTACCAGCAGGGCGTCACCGCCTCCAGCCGCATGAACGTCGCGTCGGCGACGAAGTCGGTCGTGTCGCTGCTGGTCGGAATCGCCATCGAGCGCGGAGTGATCGCGAGCGTCGACGAGCCTCTGGCCGCTTTCTTTCCCGAGCACAAGCAAGGGCCGGGCGCCGCGGCGGTGCATCGCATCACGCTGCGGCATCTGCTCACCATGTCCTCGGGATTCGGCCGTGCAACCGCCTCTGACGACTACATTGACTTCGTGCGCCGGCTGTATGCGCCCGGCTTTCTGGCGTATGCGCTTGCCCGGCCACTCGCGTACGAGCCCGGCACCCGCTTCCAGTACGACAGCTACGATACGCACCTGGTCGCGATGGCGCTCGCGCGCCGGCTCAAGGTGCCGCTGATGGAGTTCGCGCAGGAAGCGCTGTTCCGCCCGCTGGGCATCGATGGCGCGGAATGGCCGGCGGGGCAGGACGGCGTTCCGAACGGCGGTGCGGAGCTGCGCCTGACCGCGCCTGAGATGCTGCGGATCGGCCAGATGATGCGCGCCGGCGGCAGCTGGGAGGGTCGCCAGGTGGTGCCGGCGGCGTGGGTGCGCGAGGCGACTTCACGCAAGATCGCGAGCCACATCCCGCCGCGCGGCCGCCCGGAGCTGTGGGGCTACGGTTACCAGTGGTGGCTGTCTTCCGTGCTCAGCGACGAATTGCCGGCCTACAACGCGTCGGGCTTCGGCGGGCAGTTCATCTACGTCGTGCCTGCGCTCGAGGTGGTCGTGGTGACGCTCACTGAGGCGATTTCCCGCGACGTGGCGATACAGACCGCGACGATCATTCGCGA
>CALRME020000493.1:0-3085 GCA_943369045.1 Sphingobacterium thalpophilum | reverse complement strand
CGTTACTTACAAGAGCACAGGCCGCCTGCTGGTCATCGGCAAGCTCGATGAGGCCGAACACGCGGCGGCGCTGGTGGGCGACGTGCTGGATGCCACGCTGTTTACCCTGGGCGGTACGGGCGCGCAGGAACGCAAGCATCCCGTATTGGGCGGCAAGATTGACGGCCTGGCCGGCTGGCTGGGCAACTTCGAGCTCAAGTGGTCGCAGGGCAACCCGATCGACCTCGATTTGTGCACCCGCTGCAACGCCTGCATCAGCGCCTGCCCCGAAAACGCCATTGGCCTGGACTGGCAGATCGACATGGCCGCCTGCGCCGGCCACCGTGCCTGCGTGAAGGCTTGCGAGGTGGCCGGCGCCATCGACTTCGCGCGCGAGCCTGAATCCTTCAGCGAGAAATTCGACCTGGTGCTGGACCTGCGGGCAGAACCGGCCTTCACCCAGCATGCTCCGCCCCAGGGCTATTTCCGCTGGGACGGCAAGGACCTGGCTACGCTGCTCAAGCTGCGCGAGATGGTGGGCGAATTCGAGAAGCCGAAATTCTTTGCCTACAAGCAGAAGCTGTGCGCCCACAGCCGCAACGAAACCGTGGGCTGCAGCGCCTGCATCGACATCTGCTCGGCACAGGCCATCAGCAGCGAAAAGTCGCGCCAGCAGATCAAGGTGAACCCGAACCTCTGCGTGGGCTGCGGCGCCTGCACAACGGTGTGTCCCACCGGCGCGCTCACCTATGCATATCCTCGCGCCAACGAGCAGGGCACGAAGCTCAAGACCCTGCTTTCCACCTACGTCAAAGCCGGCGGCAAGGATGCGGTGCTGTTGCTGCACAGCCAGGACAAGGGCCAGTCGCTGGTGGAGTCGCTGGGCCGCGCAGCGCAACTGAAAAAGGCGCAGGGCGTGCCGGCCAACGTGATCCCGGTGCCGCTCTGGCATACCGCCAGCACGGGCATCGACCTGTGGCTGTCTGCCATCGTTTTCGGCGCCTCGCAGGTGGCGGTCCTGGCCACCGATGAAGAGGCGCTGCAATACCTCGACGGACTGAAAGAGCAGATGGCGGTGGCGCAGGCGATCCTTAACGGGCTGGGCTACACCGGCACGCACCTGCAACTGGTCTGGGCCAACAGCGCCGAAGAACTCGACCGCAACCTGCAGGCCCTGGGCCAGACCCGCCAGCAGGTGCCGAAAGTGACGGCGCGCTACGCCGTCGCCCCGGAAAAGCGTGCGACCCTGGACTTCGCGCTGGAGCACCTGATCGAGCACGCGCCGATCAAAGGCGAAGTCATCGAGCTGCCGGCCACAGGCTCACCGTTTGGCGAGATCGTGGTCAACAAGGACAAGTGCACGCTTTGCCTGTCGTGCGTAAGCGCCTGCCCGGCCAGCGCGCTGCAGGACAATCCCCAGCTTCCGCAGCTGCGCTTCATCGAGAAGAACTGCGTGCAATGCGGCCTGTGCGTGCAGACCTGCCCGGAAGACGCCATCGCGCTGCATCCGAGGCTGCTGCTGACGCCGCAGCGCAAGGAGCCGCGCGTGCTCAACGAGACCCAGCCCTATGCCTGCGTGCGCTGCGCCAAGCCCTTCGGCACGCTCAAGGCCATCGAGTCCATGCTGGGCAAGCTCTCGGGCCACGCCATGTTCCAGGGTGCCGCGCTGGAGCGGCTCAAGATGTGCGGCGACTGCCGTGTCATCGACATTTATTCGGCGCAGAACGAAGCGAAGATCACCGACCTCTGAAAAAGCACTTACGACATGTCCGAACCGATTCCCGTGTCCTCCGCGCTCGACGAAGAAACGGCCCGCGCCGAGGTCTACGGCCTGCTGGCGCAGCTCTACTACGCGCCGCCCGAACCCGAACTGCTGGAGGCGCTGCGCGTGGCGCCCACCGAAGCGCCGTCGGCCGGCGGTTTCCTGGAAGACCCCTGGAGCAGCCTGGTCGCGGCTGCCCGGGCCATGGACGACACCGCCATCGCATCGGAATACACGGCGCTGTTCGGCGGCGTCGGCAAGCCCGAGGTCTACCTGTTCGGCTCGCACTACCTTTCGGGCTTC
Source organism: Sphingobacterium thalpophilum (assembly GCA_943369045.1). Classification (GTDB taxonomy): domain Bacteria; phylum Pseudomonadota; class Gammaproteobacteria; order Burkholderiales; family Burkholderiaceae_C; genus Ramlibacter. The sequence goes on along the minus strand of CALRME020000493.1, from coordinate 1,041 downwards.
CTGAACGAGAAGCCGCTGGCGCGCCTTCGCACCGACCTGGCAGCTCTGGGACTGGGCCGGGGCGACGAGATGCCCGAAACCGAAGACCACATCGCCTACCTGTGCGAGGTGATGCGCTACCTGATCGCCGGAGACGACGTGGCCGTGGCCAACCTGGCGCGGCAGGCGGAGTTCTACGCGGCGCACCTGCAGCCCTGGGTCAACGCCCTGTGCGACTCGATTGCGGCCCATCCACGCGCCCGGTTCTATGCCGGGCTGGCCGTGTTCACCCGCTCCTTCGCCAGCATCGAGGCGCAGGGCTTCGACATGCTCGATGGCGCCGGGTAAACCGGCCGGCGTGTCGCAATTTGCGACGCAGTCGCCGCCGCCTGCGCCGACCCCTCGTTTTCCCCTACGTTTGGCCATTACTTTTTGCATGCAAACGATTGCTAGGGTGGCGCCGCTGCACTAGTATGCAAATCAGTACATAAGCAGTTCAAAAGCCATCCCCTGGAGACAAAACCATGCAGGACAGCCAACCAAAACCCACGCGCCGGCGCCTTCTTGCCGGTGCGGCGGCCGCAGGAGCCGCCGTTGCAGCGGTCTCCACGCTGCCGTCCCGCGCGCCCGCTGAAGCGGCCGCGAAGACCCTCAAGCCCGCGCCTGAAAACGGTGGCGGCTACCAGCTGACGGACCACGTCAAGCAGTACTACAAGACCACCCTCATCTGATCTTCTGCCGGGAGCCTTCCATGTTGTTGACCAAGAAAACGGGAACAGCGCAGGCCGATGCGCGTTCGCCTTTCGTGCACAGCCTGCAGCGCGGCCTCTCGCGCGCCCTGCCCACGATGGACCGGCGCGCCTTCCTGCGCCGCTCGGGCCTGGGCGTGGGGGTGGGCCTGGCCGCCTCGCAGCTCACGCTGGTGAAGAAAGCCGGCGCCGCCGACGGCAAGGCCGTGGGTACGGGCACCGGCAAGATCGAAGTCAAGCGCACCCTCTGCACCCACTGTTCGGTGGGTTGCGCGGTGGACGCCGTGGTTGAAAACGGCGTCTGGGTGCGCCA
>CALRME020000492.1:0-3086 GCA_943369045.1 Sphingobacterium thalpophilum | reverse complement strand
CAGATCCAGCGCGTCTACATGAAGGAAGCCTCGCTGGAGCAGCCCAATTCGCCCGGCATCCTGCTGGAACAGGAGCAGCCCAGCGTGGACATCCAGCTGGGTGTGGACGCACTGCAGGCCGCCGATGGCGTGTTCGAGGTCTGCGTGACGGCCACCGTCACCACCAAGATCAAGGACAAGACCGTGTTCCTGGTCGAGGTCAAGCAGGCCGGCATCTTCGAGATCCGCAACCTGCCGCAGGAACAGCTGGGCACCCTGATGGGCATCGCCTGCCCGCAGATCGTCTACCCTTACCTGCGCGCCAATGTGTCAGATATCGTGACGCGCGCCGGCTTCCCGCCCGTGCACCTGGCCGAAATCAACTTCCAGGCGATGTACGAGCAGCAGCTGGCCGACGCCCAGGCTGCGCAAGCCGCTGAAGGTAACGCCCCGTCGCCCATCATCACGCAGTGATGCACATGTCTGGAGGTGAAAACTGCCTCCAGAGCGCATCAGCTGTGCTTGGGCTGCTATGAAAATAATAGTAATGGGCGCTGGCGCCTGGGGCACGGCCCTCGCTGCCAGCGCTGCGCAGCGCCATGCGGTGACGCTGTGGGCGCGTGACGCGCACCAGGCCGCCACACTGCTGGCCGCCCATGAAAACGCCCGGTACCTGCCGGGCGTGCCCCTGCCGCGCGAGCTGCTGGTGCGGGCCGATCCCGTCGAAACCATGCCGGCGCTGGCCGCGGATGCCGACCTCGTCGTTATTGCCACGCCCGTGGCAGGTTTGCGCGGCTTGCTGGGAGCCCTGGCAGCCTGTGGCAAGCCGGTGGCCTGGCTGTGCAAGGGCTTCGAAGCAGGCCAGTCCGGCGAGCCGGGCCTGCTGGGTCATGAAATCCTTTCGCAGGTGGCGCCGGGCCTGCAGGCGGGCGCGCTCAGCGGCCCGAGTTTCGCGCTGGAACTGGCGCGCGGCCAGCCCACGGCGCTGGTCGCGGCCAGCCAGCACGCCCTTGTGCGAGACACGCTGGTGACGGCCTTCCACAGCGGCTCCACCCGCATCTACGCGAACGACGACCTGCCGGGCGTGGAAGTGGGCGGCGCCGTGAAGAACGTGCTGGCGATTGCCACCGGCCTGTGCGATGGCCTGAACCTGGGGCTCAATGCCCGGGCCGCGCTCATCACCCGCGGCCTGGCGGAGATGACGCGCCTGGGCCTGGCACTGGGCGCGCGCGCCGACACCTTCATGGGCCTGTCGGGCCTGGGCGACCTGGTGCTCACCGCCACTGGCGACCTGAGCCGCAACCGCAAGGTCGGCCTGCTGCTGGCCCAGGGCCGCACGCTGCAGCAGGCGGTCGACTCGCTGGGCCATGTGGCCGAAGGCGTCTACTGCGCCCGCACCGTCGTTCAGCGTGCCGCGCAGCTGGGCGTGGAAATGCCGATTGCCGCTGCGGTCGTTGAGCTGCTGGACGGGCGCCTGCAGCCGGCAGCCGCAGTGGCCGAGCTGATGGGCCGCGGGCCCGTTACGGAAGCGGGCTGAACCGGGCCTGCGCTGGAAAAGTTCCTCGGGGAATGCCCGGGATTGATGCGCAGGGTGGGCGCGGTTAGGGTGGCGCTCGCGGGCAGTCCGTCCGTTCACTTCCGGAGACAACAACATGACCATCCTTCGCAAAGCCGCGCTGCTGGGAGCAGCAGTGGCCCTGACTGCCTGCGCTTCCATGCAAGGTTCCAGCCCCATGAGCTTTTTCGTCACCAGTACCAACCCCGGCAAAGGCGCCGACCTGGGCGGCCTGAGCGGGGCGGACGCCTACTGCCAGAAGCTGGCCTCGGATGCCGGTGCAGGCGGCAAGACCTGGCGCGCCTACCTGAGCACCACCGGCGCCGGCGGCGTCAATGCACGCGACCGCATCGGCCGGGGCCCCTGGCAGAACGCCAGGGGCGAGGTGATTGCCACCAGCGTCGACGACCTGCACAGCGCCAGCAACAAGCTGAACAAGCAGACGGCGCTCACCGAAAAAGCAGCGGGCGTCAGCGGGCGCGGCGACCCGGTGAACATGCACGACATCCTGACCGGCTCCACTGCCGATGGCCGGGCCTCCACCGCAGCCGGCGACACCACCTGCGGCAACTGGACGCAGAGCGGCGCGGGCGCGGCCCTGGTGGGCCACCATGACCGCATGGGCCTGGATGACTCGGCCCCGGCCAAATCGTGGAACTCATCGCACCCCAGCCGCGCCTGCGGCATGGATGCGCTCAAGGCCACCGGCGGGGCGGGCCTGATGTACTGCTTCGCCGCGAACTAGGTCTTCTTCGGCGGGTTGTTGTAGACGAAGCTGGAGTAGGTGTGCTCGGCGAAGCGGTGCCACAGCATCACTTCGCTGCGGAACTTGCTCCAGGAGTCGTAGAGCTTCTTGAATGCCGGGTTCTTGTCTGATTCCTCGGCATAGATGTCAAAGGCCGCGTCCTGCGCCGCCTTCATCAGGTCCGTGGAATAGGCGTGCAGCTTCACGCCGTTGCCCACCAGCCGGCGCAGCGCGGTCGGGTTCTTGAAGTCGTACTCGGCCATCATGTCGATGTTGGCTTCGGCCGCCGCGGCTTCGAACGCGGCCTTGTACTCGGCCGGCAGGCCATCCCAGGCCTTGGTGTTCACGTAGAACGAATACATGGAGTTGCTTTCCCACCAGCCGGGGTAGTAGTAGTGGGGCGCGATCTTGTAGAACCCCAGCTTCTCGTCGTCATACGGCCCCACCCATTCGGCAGCGTCGATCGTGCCTTTTTCCAGGGCCGGGTAAATGTCGCCGCCCGGGATGTTCTGGGGCACCGCGCCCAGGCGCGCCATTACCTCGCCGCCAATGCCGGGGATGCGCATCTTCAGACCCTTGAGGTCGGCGAGGGACCTGATCTCCTTGCGGAACCAGCCGCCCATCTGAACGCCGGTGTTGCCGCCCGGAAAGCTCACGATGTTGAAGTCGCGCAGGTAGTCGCGCACCAGTTGCAGGCCGCCGCCGTAGTAGATCCAGGCGTTCTGCTGGCGCTGGTTCATGCCAAAGGGCAGGGTGGTCTCGAAACCGAAGGCCTTGTTTTTGCCTACGAAGTAGTAACTTGCGGTG
>CALRME020000491.1:0-3088 GCA_943369045.1 Sphingobacterium thalpophilum | reverse complement strand
TGGCAAGCTCGACATGGATCGCTATCGGCAGCTCGTGGGCAGCCAGGGCATGACGCCGCAGATGTTCGAAGCCCAGGTGCGCGCCGACATCACCATGCGCCAGGTGCTCCAGGGCGTGGGCGCCACTGGCTTTGCGCCGGCCACGCCGGCCAGGTTGGCACTGGACTCGTACTTCGAGAAGCGCGAAGTCCAGGTCGCCCGTTTCAGCAGCGCCGACTATGCGGCCAAGGTGTCGCCCACCGACGCGGACCTGGAAGCCTTCTACAAGAACAATGCGGCGCTGTTCCAGGCCCCGGAGCAGGCCAACATCGAGTACGTGGTGCTCGATCTCGACACGGTCAAGAAGGGGCTGACGGTCAATGAGCAGGACCTCAAGACTTACTATGAGCAAAACGCCCAGCGCCTGGGTGCGCAGGAAGAGCGCCGCGCCAGCCACATCCTGATCGCGTCTGCCAAATCGGCATCGGATGCCGACCGCCAGAAAGCCAAGGCGAAGGCGGCCGAACTGCTGGCGGCCGTGAAGAAGGCGCCTGACAGCTTTGCCGACGTGGCAAAGAAGAATTCGCAGGACCCGGGTTCCGCACCTGCCGGCGGTGACCTGGATTTCTTCAGCCGGGGCGCCATGACCAAGCCGTTTGAGGAAGCCGTGTTCGCCATGAAGAAGGGCGACATCAGCGATGTGGTGGAGTCCGAGTTCGGCTACCACATCATCCGCCTGACGGACATCAAGGCACCGCGCCAGCGGACCTTCGAGGAGATGAAGCCCGACCTTGAAGCGGACGTCAAGAAGCAGCAGGCGCAGAAACTGTTCGCCGAGCGGGCGGACGCTTTCAGCAACGGCGTCTATGAGCAGGCCGAAAGTCTCAAGCCCGTCGCCGAACGCCTCAAGCTGGATATCCGCACGGCCAACGGCGTCATGCGCAAGCCGGCGCCCGATGCCAAGGGGCCGCTGGCCAGCACCAAGTTCCTCACGGCCCTGTTTTCGCCCGACTCCGTGGAAAAGAAGCGCAACACGGAAGCCACGGAAACAGCTTCGAGTCAACTCGTCTCCGGCCGCATCACCCAGTACACACCCGCGCGCACCATCCCCTTTGCCGAGGTCAAGGACAAGGTGCGCGAGCGCGTCGTGGCCCAGCAGGCCGCTGAAATGGCCCGCAAGGAAGGCTTGGAGAAGCTGGCGGCCTGGAAGGCCAACCCCGCAGCGGCTTCGTTGCCCGCCGTTGTGACTGTTTCCCGCGAAGAGACCGAGAAGCAGCCTGCGCCCGTGATCGAGGCCGCATTGCGCGCCGACCCCGCTGCATTGCCGAGGTTTGTTGGTGTGGACATGGCCGCTCAGGGTTACGCCGTGGTCAAGGTCAGCAAGGTGCTGCCGCGCCAGGAGCCGACGCCGGAAGTCGCCAAGGGCGAGCGCAACCAGTACAGCCAGTGGTGGACTTCGGCCGAGAGCCTGGCCTACTACAACCTGCTCAAGGAACGCTTTAAGGTGCAGATCAAGGTCGCCAAGCCGGTTCGTTCGGCCGACGAGCAGCCCCTGACGCAGTAACCAGGGACGGCAGCAAGCGGGAACCGTACAAAGCAAAAGCCCGCCGGTGACGGCGGGCTTTTTTATTTGGGGTGGCTGATGGGGCTCGAACCCACGACAACAGGAATCACAATCCTGGACTCTACCAACTGAGCTACAGCCACCGTAGAGACGGCATTATAGCGAGTTCACCATCACCAGTTTGCCCTTGACCCCGCGTGAGCCCATGTGTGCATAGGCAGCCTTGAGTTCGGACATGGGCATTGTGCTGTCGATCACGGGCTTGATCTTGCCCTGCCCATACCACTGCGCGAGCTCCTGCATCATCGCGGCGTTGGCCTTGGGCTCGCGTCTTGCAAAGTCGCCCCAGAACACGCCGACGATGGACGCGCCCTTGAGCAGCGCCAGGTTGAACGGCAGCGCTGGAATGGGGCCAGAGGCGAAGCCCACTACCAGGTAGCGGCCGCGCCAGGCAATTGAACGGAACGCAGGCTCTGCGAAGTCACCGCCGACCGGGTCATAGATCACGTCGGGCCCCTTGCCACCGGTGGCGGCCTTGATCGCGTCGCGAAGGTTTTCCTTTGTGTAGTTGATCGTGACGTCGGCGCCGATGGACTTGCACAGCTCGCACTTCTCGTCAGTGGATGCTGCGGCGATCACCTTGGCGCCCACCTGCTTTGCGATCTGGATGGCCGAGGTGCCGACACCGCCTGCGGCACCGAGCACCAGCACGGTTTCGCCGGCCTTGAGTTGCGCGCGGTCCACGAGGGCGTGGTACGACGTGGCGTAAATCATGATGAAGGCCGCAGCGTCCACGTGTGGGAAACCAGGCGGCAGGGGCATGCACAGCGCGGCAGGGGCAATCGTGTGCGTGCCGAAGCCGCCGGTGCCCGACAGGCAGGCCACGCTCTGGCCGACCTTCAGGTGCGTCACGCCTTCGCCGACAGCCTCGATCACGCCGGCGTATTCGGAGCCGGGCACGAAGGGCAGGGCCGGCTTCATCTGGTACTTGTTCTGCACGATCAGGATGTCGGGGAAGTTCAGGCTGGCCGCCTTGATGGCAATCAGCACCTCGCCGGCCTTGGGCTGCGGCGTGGGAAGTTCCTTCCATTCCAGCGCGTCGATGCCGGTGGGGTTCTCGCAAAGCCATGCATGCATGGTGTTCTCCAGTGAAAAAAGCTGGGGCAATGATAGGTGCAGCCACGGGGTGCCAATGTCTCAGCGGCGACGGGCGCACCTACAATCAATGCGCAACTCCCAGCCTCCCATGAAAATCCTGCTCTCCAACGACGACGGCTTCCAGGCGCCCGGCCTGGTGGCCCTGTACGAAGCCCTCAAGGACCTGGGCGAAGTGGAGGTGGTGGCGCCGGAGCACAACAACAGTGCCAAGTCCAATGCGCTGACGCTGCATTCACCCCTGTACGTGCACAACGCGCCCAACGGCTTTCGCTATGTGAACGGCACGCCGGCCGACTGCGTGCACGTGGCGCTCACCGGTTTGCTCGACTACAAGCCCGACCTGGTGGTCAGCGGCATCAACAACGGCGCCAACATGGGTGACGACAC
>CALRME020000490.1:0-3094 GCA_943369045.1 Sphingobacterium thalpophilum | reverse complement strand
AACGAAGCGAAGCAGGGGTTTCATCGGTCTAGCCGAGCGCCGCGCGCAGTTCGGCCAGTACTTGCCCCGAGGGCGGCCGCACCCCGCGCCAGACCAGGAAGGCCTCGGCCGCCTGTTCGACCAGCATGCCCAGGCCATCGCGCGGCACGGCGCCGTTTTCGCGCGCCCAGTCCATGAAGCCCCGGGTGGCGGGGCCGTACATCATGTCGTACGCCAGTGCGCCGGGCTTGAGCACGGTGGGTGCAACCGGGACCCCGGTGCCCGCCAGGCTGCTGGCAGTGGCGTTGAGCACCACGTCAAAAGCGCCGGCTATGCCTTCGAGCGAACTGGCCGTGAGTGCCACGCCTTGCTGCGCTGCAAGCGCCGCGTGCCTGCCGACCACCGCATCGGCTTTGGACCGCGTGCGGTTGGCCACCACGATGCGCGCAGGCCGGGCCTCCAGCAGCGGGCCCAGCACGCCGGCCGCCGCGCCACCCGCGCCCAGCAGCAGCACGTCGCGTCCCGCCAGCGCCACGCCGGCATTGCGGCTGATGTCGCTGACCAGCCCGATACCGTCGGTGTTGTCGGCCAGGATGCGGCCGGCCTCGAAGCGCAGCACGTTGCAGGCCTGGGCCAGCTCGGCGCGCGGCGTCACCTCATCGGCCAGCGCGCCGGCCTCGAACTTGAAGGGCAGGGTGATGTTGCAGCCCTTGCCCCCTTCCGTCATGAAAGACCGGATGGCAGGTGCAAAGCCGTCCAGCGCAATCAGGCGCTTGCCGTAGTGCAGGTCGTGGCCGGTGAGTTGCGCGAAGCGCGCGTGGATCCACGGCGACCTGCTGTGTTCGACCGGATTACCGATGACGAGGTAGTTGTCCATTGCGGGAATAAGAATGCCGGTCAGCGGTTGGTCAGTTTGGTTTCCAGGGTCTCGTCGCGCGTGAACTTGAAGCGCGACACCACCACGATCTGGTCGGCCCGGCGGCGCATCTCCTGGCTGAAGCGGCCAAACGGGCCGGAGGCCCGCACGATGGTCTGGGCCCGCCGGTCCAGCGTGAGGTTGCCCGAGCTTTCGACCACCTCGGTCTCCAGCACCCGGCCGTCGTGGTTGACGGTGACGATCATGGTCAGCTCGCCGTACATCTTCTTGCCGGCCTGCTCGGGGAAATTCTGCGTGCCGCGGTCCTCGATGCGCCGGCGCAGCGTGTCGTAGTAGACGGCGTACACCTCTTCACGCGTGGCAGGGCTGATGTAGCGCTTCTTGGGCCGGGCATTTTCCTCGTTGATGCGCTTCTCGATCTCGGCCAGCAGCTTGATCAGCTGCCGCCGCTTCTCCTCGCGCGCGGCAGCCTCCGGGTTGGTGGTGGGCTGCTTGGGGTCGGGTGGCGGCAGCGAGGCCAGCTGGCGCTTGATGGTGGCCAGCAGCAGCATCTGCTGTTCCTGCATGGCTTCGATCTTGCGCTGCGCATCCTCGGTCGAATCTCCAGTCTCCGTCAGGGCAGAGGGTGGCAGCGGCGAGGTGGCCCGGCCCTTGTCGACGTCGCCGCCACCGGCCAGCGACGACTGCGCGATGGCCTGGGCCTTCTCGGGCCGCTCGTTGCTTTTCGCGTTGACCAGGATCACTTCCAGCGGCGTGTCCTGGAACACCCGGTTGAAGCTCTCAGGGTCGACGAAGCGCACCGTCAGCAGCACAGCATGCACGGCGAGCGAAACGCCAAGTGCGATCTGCAGGGTGCTGAGGGACTTCAGGTTCACGAAGCTGGATTATCGTTATTGCCGGCGGGTGCAGCCTCAGTTTCGTTGACATCGACTGCAATGGCAATCGGGCCTGCCACAGGCTCGTCGTCGTCGCCGCCCTCGTCTTCGGCGGCAAGCGGCTCTTCCACCGCATCCAGCCGTTCGATCACCGTGCCGCGCACGTCCAGCGTAATTTCGTCGATCTCGCCCAGCTTCACCCGGACACGGGCGCCGCGGGGCAACCCGTCGCCGCCCAGGATGGGCAGCACCAGCGGCAGCTCGTCGGCCCGCACCATGCCATCCTTGAACAGCGTGGCGGTGAGCTCGGTGATGCCCTGTTGCTGCAGGTACTTGAGCGTCCAGAAGCGTTCCATGCCGCCCTGGTAGGCGTTGTAGGCGCTGTAGGCGGCGTCGAAGGCCGAGATGACGGAAAACAGTTCCGCATCCTTGGGCTTGAACGGCGCTGCCAGCGCGGCCGTCTTGCCGTGGCGCGCCGCCGCAATGATCTGCCACTGGTTCACCAGGTCGGTGTAGCGGCGCAGGGGCGAGGTGCTCCAGGCGTAGCTCTTGACGCCGATGCCGGCATGCGGCAGGGCCTTGGTGCCCATGCGCACCTTGACCCCGGGCGCCAGGCTGGCCTGGCTGCGGTAGATGCCGGGCACGCCCAGTTCGTGCAGCCAGCTGCCCCAGCTGCTGTTGGCCAGGATCATGGCCTCGGCCACGATCAGGTCCAGCGCCGAGCCACGCTGGCGGGTGCTGATCTGCACTTCTTCAAAGCCATGGGGTTCGGTACCGTCGCTGCCCACCAGGCGGAAGTTGTAGTCGGGGCGATTGAAGTTCTCGGGCTTGCCGCGCACGACCTCGCGCTGTGCCTTGAGCTGTTTTGCCAGGCGGTGCAGGAAGGACAGCGGCGCGCGCAAGGGCTTGAGCGTGGCATCGGCGTCACCGTCGGGCGACACCGGGTCGTCCAGCCAGAGCGGCGTGACGACGCCATCGAGCTTGTCGTGGCGCAGGTTGGCCACGATGGGCACGCGTTCGAGCTTCGTCTCCGTGGCCTTCAGCTCCAGCGTCGCCTCGTCGAAGCTCACGTAGAGCGACACGGCGGGGCAGTCACGGCCTTCCGTCAGCGTGTAGCGCTGCACCACCTCATCAGGCAGCATGGTGACCTTGTAGCCCGGCATATAGACCGTGGACAGGCGGCCGCGCGCCACGTTGTCCACAGCGCTGCCCGGCTGCAGCGCCAGGCCGGGTGCCGCGATGTGCACGCCGACCACTACGGTGCCGCTGCCCAGGCCCTGCACCGAAAGCGCGTCGTCGATTTCGGTGGTGCTGGAATCGTCGATGGAGAAGGCCTGCACGGCGGCCAGCGGAAGTTCGTCCT
>CALRME020000489.1:0-3098 GCA_943369045.1 Sphingobacterium thalpophilum | reverse complement strand
CGGCATTGCTGGTGTTGCCATCGACGGTGAAGATGTCGGTGGTGTTGTCGTAAGTGATCAGGCTGCCCGTCATTTCGTCGTTCGGCGTGGCGCCCTTGTAGCGGCGCAGTTCGGCGCGCTTGATGAACTTGATGCGGTCGGTCTTGCCGTCGTATTCGATGGTCTCGCCTTCGCCCTCGATGTACTCGTCCACGCCATCGCGTTTTTGCCGGTAGAAGGCCAGCTTGCCCGGCTCGGCCGTCACCACGCCGAACTGGAAGCCCTCGGCATCCTGGCGCACATCCACACGCGCGCCGCGGATCAGGATGGTGCCCTTGGTCACCACCACACGGCCGGTAAAGATGCTGGTCTGCTTGAGGTCGTCGTAGCGCAGCGTGTCAGCCTCGACGTTCATGGGTTTGTTGCGGTCCGCCTTCTCGGCATGGACCGCGCCCCCAAACAGTGCGCACGCAAGGGAGACGAGGAAGGCGGAGGTGGTGATTTTCATAAGGCACGAATCTTGCTGGACCATTGTAGCGACCCAATGCGGTGCCCCAGAAAAATAGCCCGCCGGAGCGGGCTATTTAGCGACAGCGTCAGCCTGCGGTCAGCGGGATTTGCGGGCCTCGGCAATCAGGTAGTCGGTGACCACCAGTGCCTTGTCCATGGTGCCGGCCATGGTGCCATCGGTGTAATAGCGGCCTGCGATGCCCAGTGCGGGCACGCCCTGCACCTTGAACTGGTCCATCAACTGGGTTGCCCTGCGGGCCTTGGTCGAGACCGAGAACGAGTTGTACAGCTCCTGGAACTTGGCCTTGTCGATGCCCTGCTTGCCCACCCAGTCCAGGATCAGGTCTTCCTTGTTCAGCGCCAGGCGCTCGCCGTGGATGGCGTTGAACACCTTGCGGTGGGTGTCGTCCAGCCGGTTCATGGCTTCGAGCGTGTAGAACAGTCGCTGCTGCGGCACGAAGTCGTCGCGGAAAGCGACCGGAACGCGCTTGATGAACACGTCAGCCGGGGCCTTCTTGATCCAGGCTTCCAGCTTGGGCTCGAAGGCATTGCAGTGCGGGCAGCTGTACCAGAAGAACTCGATCACCTCGACCTTGCCGGCAGGCGCTTCGACCGGGACCTTCTTGTCCAGCGAAATGTAGTCCGCACCGTCCTCGGGCTTCTTGCCCTGCGCATGGGCCGGGCTCAGGCCGAAGGCGGCAACCGCCGCGGAAGTTGCTGCCAGGGAAAACTCGCGTCGCTTCATCTCAAATCACTCCTTGAGCGGGTCTGAGCCCGCCGCCTGCCTAAAGGTTCCTTGGTGCAGCTTCATCGCTGCACCCGCACCAGCGCGGTTTCGACGCCGCCGGCGTCCAGCTTTTCCTTCTGCTTGTCGGCTTCGTCCTTTTTCTCGAACGGCCCCAGGCGCACACGGAACACCTGGCGGCCCGACTGCTCGCGCTCCGTGACCTTGGCCTCCACCCCCATCAGGGACAGCTTGGCGCGTTGCGCCTCGGCGTCCTCGGCGGTGCGGAAAGCCCCGGCCTGCACGAAATAGAGAAACGGATCAGCCCCCGGACTGGCCGACTTGGCGGCCGCCAAATCACCCAGCGGATCTGCCGAAGGCGTTTTGGCGACCGGCTTGGCCGCGGCGCTCGCTGCGGCCGATGGTGCGCTGGCAGCAGGCGCGGCAGACGTGGCCGCCAGCGGAGCGGGCGCCACCACGCCGGACGCGGCCGGCAGGGCCCGTGCCGGGTTCTTGCCATACAGCGGGGCGTTGGGGTCCCAGTCCTTGTTCTTGCGGATTTCGGCGGCGTCCTGCTCGGCCGTGCGGCCGGCACCCTTGTTGAGGAACGGGATCGGCACCTTGGTCACGTAGACCGCGACGGCCAGCGCGACCGCAAGGCCGATGACCACCCCGATGATGACGCCGATGATGACGGAGCCGCGTTGTTGTTTCATCGTTTGCTTCACATTTTTTGCGGTGCGCTCACACCGAGAACTTCCAGCCCATTGTGCAACACCTGCGCAGTGGCCGCGACCAGCGCCAGGCGGGCCTTTTTCACGGGCTCGTCGTCCACCAGGATGCGCTCGGCGTCGTAATAGCTGTGGTAGCTGGCCGCCAGTTCGCGCAGGTAGAAGGTAACGTCGTGAGGCGCGAAGTCCTGCGCCGCGGCGGTGAGCATCTCCGGGTATTTGGCCAGCAGCAGCATCAGGGCCTGGGCCTGCGGGCTCTGCAGCGGCGACAAAGCGGCATCCTTGAGCGTGGCGGTGTCGCCGCCCTGCTCGACCCAGGTGCGCAGCACAGAGCAGATGCGTGCATGGGCGTACTGCACGTAGTAAACCGGGTTGTCGTTGTTCTGGGCCACGGCCAGGTCGACGTCGAAGGTGTACTCGGTGTCTGGCTTGCGCGAGAGCAGGAAGAAGCGCACCGCGTCCTTGCTGGTCCATTCGATCAGGTCACGCAGCGTCACATAGCTGCCGGCGCGCTTGGAGATCTTCACTTCCTCCCCGCCCTTGACCACCCGCACCATGGTGTGCAGCACGTAGTCGGGGTAGCCTTGGGGAATGCCCACGCTGGCGGCCTGCAGGCCTGCACGCACGCGGGCGATGGTGCCGTGGTGGTCCGTACCCTGGATGTTGACGACCTTCTGGAAGCCGCGCTCCCACTTGGTGACGTGATAGGCGACGTCGGGCACGAAGTAGGTGTAGCTGCCGTCGGACTTGCGCATCACGCGGTCCTTGTCGTCGCCGTAGTCGGTGGACTTGAGCCACAGGGCGCCGTCCTGCTCGTAGGTCTTCCCGGCTTCCTGCAGCTTCTTCACGGTGGCATCGACCCTGCCGCTGGTGTACAGGCTGGACTCCAGGTAGTAGTTGTCGAACTTCACCTGGAAGGCCTTCAAGTCCAGGTCCTGCTCGTGGCGCAGGTAGGCAACCGCGAATTCGCGCATGCCGTCGATATCCTGCGCGTCGCCGCTGGCGGTGAATTCACGGTCGTCGGCCTTCACGGTTTTCTTCGCCATGAAGTCGTCGGCGATGTCCTGGATGTAGTCGCCGTTGTAGGCCGCCTCGGGCCAGCCGGCGTCGCCGGGCTTCATGCCCTTGACGCGCATCTGTGTGGAATTGGCCAG
>CALRME020000488.1:0-3107 GCA_943369045.1 Sphingobacterium thalpophilum | reverse complement strand
CACTTCGTAGGCCTTGTCCAGCAGCTTGTCCTCGTCCACGGCGAGTGACACCAACCCGATGCGCTCGGCCTCTTCGCCGCTGACCGGCTCGCACAGCATCAGGTAGTACTTGGCCTTGGCCATGCCGCACAAAAGCGGCCAGACGATGGCAGCGTGGTCGCCGGCGGCCACGCCCAGGCGCGTGTGGCCGTCGACAATTTTCGCGCCCTTGGCCGCAATCGAAATGTCGGCCAGCAGGCCGGCCACCAGGCCCGCGCCGACCGCCGGGCCGTGCATGGCGCTGACGATGGGCTTGTCGCAGTTGATCACGTTGTAGACCAGGTCGCGCGCTTCCTTCCACACCCGCGTGCGCACCTCGAAGTCGCTGGCCATGTCCTGCACCAGCGACAGGTCGCCGCCGCCGGAAAAGCCCTGGCCCTCGCCGCGCAGCACGGCGCAGCGCACGGTGTCGTCGGCGGAGATGTCCCGCCAGATGTCCGCCAGCTCGCGGTGGCCCTCGTGGCCGGCCGTGGGCAGCTTGCCGTTTGGCGCCCTCATGCAAATGTCGAGCACCGTGTGGTTGGGGCCGCGGCGTTCGATTTTCAGTGTGGTGTATCGGGAATAGTCCATGTTGTACCCTTTGCGAATGCGAAGCTTATTCCACCTTGCCTTCAACGTGACCGACCTCGACGAGGCGCGCCGCTTCTACGGCGGCGTGCTCGGTTGTGCCGAAGGCCGCAGCACCGACACCTGGGTCGATTTCGACTTCTTCAGCCACCAGATCTCGCTGCACCTGGGTACACCGTTCAAGACCGAACGCACGGGCCACGTGGGCGAGCACCTGGTGCCCATGCCGCACTTCGGCCTCGTGCTGGAGTTGCCGCAATGGAAGGCGATGGCAAAACGGCTGGAGGACGCGGGCACCGACTTCGTGCTCAAGCCCCAGGTGCGCTACCCGGGTGAGCCGGGAGAGCAATGGACCATGTTCTTCCTCGACCCCTTCGGCAACCCGATCGAGGTCAAGGGCTTTGCATCGCTGGACGCGCTCTACGCCTCTTAGCTGCAAAGCAACCGTAGGCTTTGTCCTACGCCTGCAAGCGCCCTCTTGGGCTGGCACAGCAGCAATGCCGCCGCTAAGGTGGCTGCATGACTCTGGCGGACATCCTGTGCCCTTCGTGCGCACTGTTTCTCGACTTCGACGGCACCCTGGTTGACCTGGCCCACCAGCCCGATGCGGTGGTGGTGCCAGCGCGCCTGGTGCGCACGCTCGAGGGCATCAACCAGTACCTCGGTGGCGCGGTCGCCGTGGTGACCGGCCGGCCGATCGGCCAGGTCGATGCGTTTCTCTCCCCCTTGAGGTTGCCCGTGGCCGGCGTGCATGGCGCCGAGCGCCGCGGCGCCGATGGCGAGCTGACGCTGATGTACACCCATTCGATGAAGAAGGTCGAAGACGCTGTGCTTGGCCTCGTGGCCCGCCATCCTGCCCTGTTGATCGAGGGCAAGCGCGGCTCCATTGCACTGCACTACCGGCAGGCGCCGCAGCTCGAGCAGCTGTGCCTGGACACCATGCAGGCCGCCATTGAAGACTCGCCGGGCCTGACCCTGCTGCGCGGCAAGATGGTGGTGGAAGCCAAGCCCAGCGGAGCGAGCAAGGGCAGCGCCATCGAGAACTATCTGCAGGAAGCGCCCTTCATGGGCCGCACACCGGTCTTTATCGGCGACGACATCACCGACGAGGTGGGTTTTGCCGCAGTCCAGCGGCTGGGCGGCCTGGGCGTGAAGGTCGGCGAAGGCGCCACCGTGGCCTGGCAGCGGCTGGCCACGCCGGCCGCCTTGCGTGACGCGCTGGAAACCGCCTTGCAAGCGAAGACCTCTAGGAGCACCGCATGAGCGCGCTGCTGGAATCGCCGCTGGGCCATAGCGCGGAGCCGTCGCTGCGGCTCGGCGTTATCGGAAACTGCGCCTACAGCGCGCTGATTGACGAGCGCGGCCGCATCGTCTGGAGCTGCCTGCCGCGCTACGACGGCGACCCGGTGTTCAACGCGCTGCTGGACCCCAGCGACAACGGCAGCAGCTGGGCTTTCGAGATCGAGAACTTCGCGCGCAGCGAGCAGAACTACCAGCCCAACACCGCCATCCTCAAGACCCGCCTGTACGACACGCAGGGCCAGGGCGTGGAGATCACCGACTTCGCGCCGCGCTTTTCCAGCCACGACCGCATGTTCCGCCCGCTCACGCTGATCAGGCGCGTGAAAGTGCTCTCGGGCACGCCACGCCTCAAAGTTGTGATGCGGCCGCGCTTCGACTGGGGCCGCCAGAAGCCGCAGATCACGCATGGCAGCCACCACATCCGCTACGTCGGCGCCGCGATGACGCTGCGCCTGACCAGCGACGCGCCGCTGAACTACGTGCTGGCCGAAACCTTCTTCGTGGCCGACCGGCAGATGAACTTCATCCTGGGCCCGGACGAAACGCTCTCGGGCGGCATCGAGGACACGGCCCGCGCGTTCGAGCAGGAAACCGCCAGCTACTGGGCCACCTGGACGCGGCGCCTGGCCATTCCGCTGGAGTGGCAGGAGGCCGTGATCCGCGCCGCCATCACGCTCAAGCTTTCGCTGTTTGAGGACACCGGCGCCATCGTCGCGGCCATGACCACCAGCATCCCCGAAGCGCCGGGCAGCCAGCGCAACTGGGACTACCGCTACTGCTGGCTGCGCGATGCCTTCTTCGTTGTGCGGGCCCTGAACAGCCTTTCTGAAGTCGGCACCATGGAGGACTACCTGCGCTGGCTGGGCAATGTGGTGGTGCGTTCGGGCGGCGGCCACATCCAGCCGCTGTACGGCATCGGCCAGGAAGAACAGTTGCCCGAGGCCATCTACGACCACCTGCCCGGCTACCGCGGCCACAAGCCGGTGCGGGTCGGCAACCAGGCGCAGGAGCACTTCCAGCACGACGTCTACGGCAACATCGTGCTGGGCGCCTCGCAGTCCTTCCACGACCACCGCCTGTTCCGCAAGGCCGGCAAGACGGAATTCGCGCACCTCGAAGCCGTGGGCGAGCAGGCCTTCCGCGTTTACGACCAGCCCGACGCCGGCATGTGGGAACTGCGCACGCGCGCGCGCATCCAC
>CALRME020000487.1:0-3112 GCA_943369045.1 Sphingobacterium thalpophilum | reverse complement strand
GGCCAAGCCTGCGCGTGCCGCCTCCGCAACGCCTGTTGCGGTACCTGCGGCCAGCGGCGAAAGCGCCGCCCTGTTCAAGACCCTGCTGCGCGACGAAACCCAGGCCTGGCGAGAGCTGGGGCCCAAATGGAAGCTGCCGGCCGCCGATGGCGACCCGTGCGAAGCCGCGCAGCGCCAGCAGGTCTATTGCTTCGGGCGGCCCATGAGCCTGGCGCTGATACGCCAGCTCGACCGGCCTGGCATCGTCACGCTGTACGACGCGGGCGACAAGCCGGCCTATGCGGTGCTCGAAGGCCTCACGGCCGACAGCGCCCGGCTGCGTTCCGGCGGTGTGAGCCAGACCGTGCCGCTGGCGGCGCTGGCCCAGGCCTGGCGCGGCGAATTCGCCACCTACTGGCGCGCCCCACCCGGCTACGGCAGCCGCATCAACGACCGCAGCACCGGCCCCACGGTGGACTGGCTGGCGGTGAAGCTGGCGGCGCTCGATGGTTCGCCCGCGCCCACCGGCGCGCAAAGCTACGACGCCACGCTCAAGGCCCGCGTGCAGGCGCTGCAGCGTGCGCAGGGCCTCGAAGCGGACGGCCGCGTCGGCCCCATGACCTTCATGCAACTCAATCGCGCCGCCGGCATCGACGAGCCGCGCCTTTCGACGGAACCGCGTTAACAGCATGTCCTACATCCTCGATGCCCTCAAACGCGCGGACAGCGAACGCGAACGCGGCAACGTGCCCGGGCTGCACGCGCAGCCCGCTCCGCTGCCCGCCTCGGGCAACCGGCGTCAGTTCAACCTGTTCCTGCTGATAGGCGGCGCGGTGGCGCTGGGCGCGTGCGCCGTGCTGGCCTGGCGGATGACACGACCTGCACCGCAAGTAGTGGTTCTGGTACCGCCTGTGGTGGAAGCGCCGCAGCCGGCACCCGTGCCTGCACCCCTTCCCCTGCCACCCGCTGTTCCCTTGCCGGCACCGGCACCCGCCCCGGCTCGTACGCCTGCGCCCGTGGCGGCGCCGCGCCCTGCTCCCGCACCCGTTCCCGCGCCAGCCGCGGTCGCACCAGCACCAGCGCCGGCGCCGGCGGCCAAGCCCGCGCCCGCTGCAGCAGAACCCCGGGTAATGACCGTGGCAGAGCTGCCGCCCGACATCCGCGGCCAGCTGCCGGCCCTGGCCATCAGCGGCGCCACGTATTCGAGCAACCCGGCGCACCGCATGCTCATCATCAACGGGCAGGTGTTCCACGAAGGCGAAAAGCCCGCACCCGACCTGGTGCTCGAGCAGATCCTGCAGAAATCGGTGGTGCTGAGCTTCCGGGGTTTCCGCTACTCGGTCGGCTACTGAGGCGCCGCGCTACTTCGACCTGCCGTCAAAGTGCGTCACCGGCACCGATTCAAGATCAATCCCTTCCAGGCAGCGGATGTTGATCGCGCCCATGGCGTTGCCCTTGGGGTCGATGCCTTCGCCAAACGGATGAATGCCACAGGTCGGGCAGAAGCGGTGCTTGATCACGTGCCTGTTGAACTCATAGGTCGCCATCTCGCCCTGGCCTTTGGTCACGGTCAGGCTGTCGCGCGGCACGAACCACATCAGCGTGCCCTTGCGCTGGCAGATCGAGCAGTTGCACGACATCGCGCCGGCGAGTTCGCCTTCCACCTCGAAGGCGATGGTGCCGCAGTGGCAGCTTCCGGTGTACTTCATCGCGTCACAGCTCCACGATGGTCTTGAAGCCGCCAAAGAACATGCGCTTGCCGTCAAACGGCATGGCCTCGGGGGTCATCATGTCGGCCAGCCTCGGGTCGGCCATCACCAGGGCGTTGATGCGGTCGCGCTCCTTGCGGGACGTGTAGACGATCCACGAGAACACCACCACCTCGCCCTCCTTGAGCTTGACGGCCTGCGGGAACGAGGTGAGCTTGCCGGGCTTGACGTCGTCGGCCACGCATTCCACGTAGGCCAGCGCGCCATGCTCCTTCCAGATCTTGCCGGCTTTGCGGGCGATCTTCTTGTACGCGTCCAGCTTGTCAGCGGGAAGGGGGAGGACGAATCCGTCCACATATTGGGCCATGGTGATATCTCCTTGGTTGAATGAATCAGGCGGTCTGGATGAAGTGGTCAAGCTTGGCGAAGGTCGCAGTCCAGCCGCGGTTGTGGTCATCGCGCGCGGCCTGGTCGAAGAACTGCTCGTGCAGGAATTTCAGCTCGGTGCCACCGGCCACCGGCGCCAGCTCGATGGTCACCCGTGACACGCGCTCGGGCGTGCTCTTCCAGGCCCAGCTGAACGACAGCTTCTTCGGCTCATCGACTTCCTGGTAGGTGCCGGCCACGTTGTGCTCCTGGCCGTCCTGCGTGCGAAAGGCGATGTCGTAGCGGCCTCCCGGGCGCACGTCCATTTCGGCGCGGGTAACCGAGTTGTTGTCGCCAGGGCCGAACCAGCGGCTCAGCGCTTTCGGGTCGGTCCAGGCCCGCCAGACTTTTTCGGGGGCGGCCGGGTAGGTGCGGCTGATGCGGAGCTCGGGGCTTTTTTTCGCGACGGGGCTCGTGGCCATGGGTTGGTTTCCTCTTCGTGGTACAGGTAGCGGCCGAGCGCGTCGAGCTGCTGGTTCCAGAATTTCTCGTAATGGGCAAGCCACATGGATGCCTCCTGCATGGGCCTTGCCGAGAGCTCGCAGGACACCACCCGCCCATCCTTGGCGCACTGCACCAGGCCGGCGTCCTCGAGCACGCGCAGGTGCTTCATGAAGCCCGGCAGCGACATGCCGTAACCGGCCGCCAGCTCGCTCACCGTGGCCGGGTTCTGGCCCAGCCGGCGGACGACATCACGGCGGGTGGCATCGGCCAGTGCGCGAAACACCTGGTCGAGGACGGCCTCCTGGAGTTCCATCGCGCCTCAGCCTTGCCCGGCCATGGGCAGGGGCTGCAACAGGCTCACGCGGTTTTTCTCGGTGTCGTAGAACGACACATAGCGGCCGACCTGGGGAATGTCCATGGGCTCGCCCAGCACCTCGCCGCCGGCCTTGCCCACGGCGGCCATCGCGCCCTGGATGTCATCGACCGCCACCACGATGGACGGGTACTGGGCCGGCCAGTCGGCCTTGCGCTGGAAGAAGCCGCCGTTGATGGCG
>CALRME020000486.1:0-3117 GCA_943369045.1 Sphingobacterium thalpophilum | reverse complement strand
GCCGTAGCGGCCGAAGGGCGTGCGGATGGCGTCGCAGATGAAGGCGTGGTTCATGGGGTCTCCTGGATGGGTAAGCCTGTGAGTTGTTCGAGTTGCGCGTGGGTCAAGCCCGGCACGAGGTCAATCAGTTTCAGCCCTGTGGGCGTGCATTCCAGCGTGGCGATGTCCGAGTAGATGCGCTTGACGCAGCCAATGCCTGTCAGCGGATAGCTGCATTGGGCGACGACCTTGCTTTCGCCCTGCTTGGTCAGCAGGTCCATCATCACCCAGGTCTGGCGCGCGCCGGTGGCCAGGTCCATGGCGCCGCCGACGGCCGGGATGGCGTCTTTCTCGCCGGTGTGCCAGTTGGCCAGGTCGCCGGTGGCCGAGACCTGGAAGGCGCCCAGCACGCAGATGTCCAGGTGGCCGCCGCGCATCATGGCAAAGCTGTCGGCATGGTGGAAGAAGGCGCCGCCGGGCAGCAGCGTGACGGGCTGCTTGCCGGCGTTGATCAGGTCGTAGTCCGCATCGGCCTCCGACGGCGCCGGGCCCATGCCAAGGATGCCGTTCTCGCTTTGCAGGATCACCTCGATGCCCGCGGGCAGGTGGTTGGCCACCAGGGTGGGCATGCCTATGCCCAGGTTGACGTAGGCGCCGTCGTGGATGTCCTGCGCCACGCGCTTGGCCAGTTGTTCCTTGGTGCGGCGTGTGTAGCTCATGGCTTGAACCCCCCGCCCTGCGTGGCGACTCGCTCTACCTTCACGACCTGGCTCACGAAGATGCCCGGCGTGACGACGGCCTCGGGGTCCAGCGCGCCGAGTTCGACGATTTCATGCACGCTGGCAATCGTCTTCTTCGCGCCCATCGCCATCACCGGACCGAAGTTGCGCGCGGCCATGCGGTAGGTGAGGTTGCCCCAGCGGTCGCCACGTTCGGCCTTGATCAGGGCCACGTCGCCATGGATGGGGTGTTCAAGCACGTAGTGGCGGCCGTTGATCTCGCGCGTCTCCTTCGGCGTGCCGTCAGCGTTCTTCGCCAGCTCGGTCCCGTAGCCCGTGGGAGAGAAGAATGCACCTATGCCCGCGCCCGCCGCCCGGATGCGCTCGGCCAGATTGCCTTGCGGCACCAGCTCGAGCTCCAGCTTGCCGCTGCGGTACAAGGCGTCGAACACATGGCTGTCGGCCTGGCGCGGAAAGCTGCAGATGACCTTGCGCACCCTGCCTGTCTTGAGCAGCGCGGCCAGGCCGGTGTCGCCATTGCCAGCGTTGTTGTTGACCACAGTGAGGTCCTTCGCGCCCTGCGCGATCAGGCCTTCGATCAGCTCATTGGGGATACCCGCCGTGCCAAAGCCGCCGATCATGACGGTGGCGCCGTCGTGCACGCCGGCGAGCGCATCGGCCACCGAGGCGGCAATCTTGTTGATCATGGGTGTTGGAGGCGCGCTGTTGACTCCTCCAATTATCACGCGAGCTGGAGCCACCCTCCCCCAGCGCGGGACGCTTGCTTACTTGGCGCGGCCGAAGCCGAAGACCAGCAGCGCGCCTCCAATGACCACCGCGCCTATGCTCAGCCACTGCGGCACGTTCACGGATTCCTTCTCCTGCACCTGCAGCTTCAGCAGGCCGATTTCGGCCTTGGTGGTGTTCTTCGTGAAGCTGAAGCCACCGGTGAAAAAGCCGGCCAGGCCCAGCACGATGAGGACGATTCCGGCGATGCGAGTTGCGTTCATGGCAGTCTCCTGTTGAGGTGAGTGCACTTTAGGTACTGTCGAGCTTGAAGTCCGTAGGACGCCACCGCGAGGCAGCGTGCTACGCTTGCCCGCCATGTTCGCCCCCTCGCAAGCCGACGTCCGCCGCTTTTTCTGTACCGTCCATGCCAAGGCACGTGCCGGCCAGCCCATGGATGCCATGGAAACCCTGGCCAGCCAGTGGCTGGAAGAACATCCGGAGTACGGCGCCGACTTTGACGACGTGGAGGCTGCATTGGGCCGCATGTACGAGGTCGATGCCGGCAAGACCAATCCCTTCCTGCACCTGTCCATGCACCTGTCGATCAGCGAGCAGTGCTCCATCGACCAGCCGCGCGGCATCCGCCAGGCCGTGGAACTGCTGGCTGCGCGTCGCAATTCGCTGCACGATGCGCAACACGAGGCCATGGAGTGCCTGGGCCAGATGCTGTGGGAGAGCCAGCGCTCCGGCCGTCCGCCCGACGGGCAGGCCTATATCGACTGCGTGCAGCGCCGGGCCACGAAAGACTAGGGACGGAAACAAAAAAGCCCCGCAGTGCGGGGCTTTTCGCTTGGGCCTTGCGGCTTAACGGAATTTCTTCTCAGGCACGGTCTGCAGGTCGCCGTCCAGCGAGCTCACGTAATTGGCAAGGGCCTTCAGTTCGGCATTGGAGAACTGCTTGGCGATGCCTGCCATCACGCCGTTGGAACGGCCGACCTTGGCGTTGTTTTCGGTCTTGTAGGCCTTGAGCGCGACGAACAGGTAGTCGCCGTGCTGGCCGGCAATCTTCGGATAGGTCGGGTCGATCGGCTTGGCGAAGTTGGCGCCGTGGCAGGACACGCAGGCCGCCTTGGCCAGCAGCGCGGCCACTTGCGGGCTGGGCTCTTTGCCGGCCTTTTCCGGCAGCGCGGGCACATCGCCCTTGCCATGGCTTTCGTAGTAGGCAGCCACGTCGGCCATGTCCTGGTCAGTCAGCGAATCGGCGATGCCGCGCATGGTGGGGTGCTTGCGGTCGCCCTGCTTGTAGGCCACCAGGGCCGCGACGATGTACTTGGCGCTCTGGCCGGAGATCTTGGGGACCTTGTAGACCTCGGGGAAGCTGGCCTGGTAGCCCTTGATGCCATGGCAGCCAATGCACATGGCGACCTTGGCCTCAATGGACTTGGCACCGGCCGGTGCGGGAGCGGCTTTTGCGGCGGCCGGGGCCGTCGCTGCTGCAGGTGCCGGGGCCGGGGCTGCGGGCGACTGGGCGCTCGCGATACTGGTCACGGAAGCGACAGCCAGGGCGAATATCGTGGTCAACAACTTGTTCATTTTGCGCGCACAATCGGGTGAAGGGTCAGACTCGTAATCAACCTTTGATTATATCCGGCGCATTCTTCCTCCCCTTTTTCTTCCCATTCCCATGAAG
>CALRME020000485.1:0-3126 GCA_943369045.1 Sphingobacterium thalpophilum | reverse complement strand
TGCTTACAACCTCAAGCGAGTGCTGAGCATCCTGGGTATGCCCAAAACGATGAAAGCGATGCGTCTGGTCGGGACATGAGGGCCTTTCGCGGCCCGAAAAAAGCGCTCAAGGTGATGTCGCAGCGGTCTTGGGCGCCCCGGAGGGACCTGTATGAACTTAGGCTCCATCATGAAGCCGATGCCGCGCTCGACTCTTCGCGCTGAGAGTTTCCACACGGCCTCGGCCAATTGCAGCCTCACCAATCGGAGTTCTTTTTGCTGCCGAAAGCGGTGACGAACAATCGGTCCAGGGACCAATCGTCACGCCGACTTGAACTTACGGGAAATGCGGAACCAGACGGGCCATGCAAGGGCCATAGGTGGGCCATGGCATCGGCGTCCGGTCGAGCTGACTATTGGTCAGAAAGCGCTGGTAGGCACTCCGAAGGGATGCGTCACATAGCGTCGCAAGCATAATGTGTTAGTGCTTGCTTGCGGGGAAACGCTCAATTGGCGCGGCTGGCGGGGATCGAACCCACGACCCTCGGCTTCGGAGGCCGATACTCTATCCACTGAGCTACAGCCGCGTGACTGTGTGAGACCAATACTCTAACTTGTTCGCCCAGGCCCCCTGACCATAGGCTTCGGAGGCCAATACTCTATCCACTGAGCTACAGCCGCGTCGTTCGCTGAAAGCAGGTCGCATTATCCCCCATCGGGCATTGCTGCCTTTGCGGGCATGAGGCGGGTTCCGGCGGCGAGGGTTTGCCCGGACTCGCCAGCTATAATCTAAGGTTGATTTCAATGCCCCCACGAATTTGAGGACGCCATGAGCGAAATGCACGAAGAAGCCCACACCGGCCCCATCGAGAATCCCAAGCAACTTCTGCTGGCGGTGTTCTTCTCGTTTGTTGTTCCCGTTTTCGCCATCATTGCCCTGGTTTATTACGTGGTGTCGGCCGCCAAGCCGGCCGGCAGCGCCGACACTGCCGCGTACTCGCTGGGCGGCATCAGCCAGCAGGATCGGGACCGCGGTATCGCGGCGCGCATCCAGAAGGTGGGCATGGTCGAGATCCGCGACGCCAACCGCCCGCTCAAGACCGGGGAAGAAGTTTTCAAGGCCCAGTGCACGGCCTGCCATACCAGCGGTGCCGCCGGCGCCCCCAAGTTGGGTGACGTTGGTGCCTGGGCGGCCCGCATCCGCCAGGGCTTCGATACCCTTGTCCAGTCCGCGCTCAAGGGCAAGGGCAACATGGGCCCGCAGGGGGGCGGCGATTTCGATGATCTGGAAGTCGCGCGCGCAGTGGCGTACATGGCCAATGCCGGAGGCGCCAAGTTTGCCGAACCGCAGCGGCCCGCAGGCGCGGCGTCCGCCGCCGTGGCTGCCGCGCCGGCAGCTTCCGCTCCTGCGGCCAAGTAAGCGATACGACGCTCACAAAAAAGCCGGTCACTGACCGGCTTTTTTGTGCATCGCCTGCGGGCTCTGGACGTACCCGAACCGTGCTGCCAGACCGGCGGCTTCCATTTCCTGGGGCACCCACAATCCAGCCTCGACCGCCTCGGCAGCCTGCGCAACGTCCAGTGTGTGCACGAGCCCGAAACCGATATCAGTGTCCAGGTACAAGTGGCCCGCCTCGTCCGTGATGCAGCGTTGCACGCGTGCCGGCCGGCCCGTGTGGGACATAACGGCATGATGCTCGCCAAGGCGCCAGACCCAGGGCGCCATCTCAAGCTCCACATAGACGCGCTGCGGGCCATTCTGGAAAAACCATTGGCCCAGCGCGTCGGCTTCGTAGTTGCGGTTGATGAATTCGACGAGTTTGTCGTGCTTGAGCAGCGAGCCCCTGGCCTGCGCGAACGCACCCAGCGCCTGCACCCGGTCGTCCCGCATGTACCAGCCACCGCGCGCGTCCAGCCCCAGCCAGCCATAGCAGTGCGGCACATTGGGCCATTTGGCGATTGCCTGCCGAACGATGTCGTCCATGCGCCGATTATCAGAGCTGGCGCACGAAAGCGTCGTAACCTGTCTTGAGGATGAGCGCGCCAACCACGATGATGAAGACCACCCGCACAAAGGCCGCGCCATGCCGCAGCGCCAGGTGGGTGCCGGCGAGGCTGCCGATGACGTTCGCAACCCCGAGCGCGAGCGCGTAGTGCCACCACACATGGCCCTTGATGGCAAACAGGATCAGCGCCGCGAGATTGGTCGCCGTATTGATCAGCTTGGCTGCCGC
Organism: Sphingobacterium thalpophilum; assembly: GCA_943369045.1. Taxonomy (GTDB): domain Bacteria; phylum Pseudomonadota; class Gammaproteobacteria; order Burkholderiales; family Burkholderiaceae_C; genus Ramlibacter. The sequence continues at coordinate 913 of CALRME020000485.1, read as the reverse complement.
CGATGCATTGAGAAAGTCATAGCCCAGCCAGCGCACGAACAGGAAGACCATGAAACTGCCAGTGCCTGGCCCGAAGAAGCCGTCATAAAAGCCGATGGCGAGTCCGATCGTCCCTGCCGCCAGGGCCTCGGAGCGGCCGTCAAAGCGCGGTGCATGGTCGCGCCCCAGTTCCTTGCGTACCAGGGTGTACACAAGCACAGCCAGCAGGATGAAGGGCAGCAGCTTGCGGAGAAAACCCGGCGACGCGACCGTCACTGCCCAGGCGCCCAGCATGGAGCCTGCAAAACCGGCGGCAGCGCCGGGAAGCAGCGCCTTCCAGCGCATGTCGACGCGGCGGCCGTACTGAAGTGTGGCGATCGCCGTGCCCCAGACCCCGGCGCTCTTGTTGATGCCCAGCAGGGTGGCCGGATGGGTGGAAGGAAACACGGCAAAGAGTGCCGGCACAAGAATCAGTCCGCCGCCCCCCACGATCGCATCTACAAAACCAGCCAGCAGCGAGGCCAGCGATACCCACATCAATTCCATGCCGCGATTGTCTCAGGCAAATAAAAAGGCGCCGGATCGCGGCGCCTTGTGAAGCAGCATCTCTCTGGGAGTGCAGCATCAAATATTCTGGTGTTGTGGGGTGTCTCCTCGGTCCCTCGTCCTCACGAACCTGCGAGGCCCGCTTGCGAGTGCCCGGACTGTAAGGGATGCACCCTCGTAGTGCATTGGGACTTTCCCGCCCCGCGATGAATTTGCGCCGCGCACTAGCCTGAAAGTAGTCGCCCGCACCAAAGACCCACTGCCTTCAACCCTCAGCGGTGCGGTGGCGCCCCGGCCTGGCACTGGCATGACTTATGCGAACGCACTGGTGTTGGGCAACTAGACAGGAAACACCATGCACGGCGGACGGCGGATCATCTGGGTTATT
>CALRME020000484.1:0-3147 GCA_943369045.1 Sphingobacterium thalpophilum | reverse complement strand
GCCGATGGTCAGGCCGTCCGGCGGCGCCTTGGCCACCAGGTCCACGCCGATGCCGCCGCCACCGCCCGGCTTGTTGTCGATGATGATGGTCTGGCCCAGCGTGATCGCGGCCTTTTCGGCGATCAGGCGGCAGGTCACGTCGGTGGCGCCACCGGGGGTGAATGGCACGATCAGGCGGATCGTCTTGCTGGCCTGGGCGAACACCAGGGAAGGGAAGGCGAGGGTGGCGGTAGCGGCGCCTGCTGCGGCGAGGAAAAGTCGGCGGTCCATGGGAAGCATCCTGTGGGTAAAAACTGCAACCCCTAAGTGTGCCGCAGGTGCGGCGCGGCTTCACCGGCCCGGTGGTAGTCGTTTTCCCGCTGGTGGCGCGACAATCACCCCACCTGAACGCCAGCCATTGGAGACCCCATGTTCCTCAAGACCGACGACGCCGACCTGTTTGTCACCGCCTGCGGGCCGGGCCCGCGGACCCTCGTGGCCCACGGCGGCTGGGTGGGGAGCGGGGAGCTGTGGCTGCAGCCTTTCGAGGAGTTGAGCCGGCGCTGGCGCTGCGTCACCTACGACCATCGCGGCACCGGCGCCACCGTCAATCGCGCGCCGCAGATCACCTTCGAGCTTCTGGTCAACGACCTGCTCCGCGTGCTCGACGCCCTGAAAATCGAGACCTGCGTCCTGGCCGGTGAATCGTCGGGCGCTTTTGTGGTGCTGGAAGCGGCGCTGCGCCAGCCAGAACGCTTTACCGGCCTGGTTCTGGTTGACGGCCGTTACCAGGGCGGCAAGAGCGCCGGGGCGTCGCGCTTCATCGAAGGCTGCAAGGCCAACTTCGAGGCCACCATGGAAATGTTCATCAAGGCCTGCACGCCGGAAGAAGACTGCGCGGCCGAGCGGCGCTGGGGCAAGCAGCTGGTGATGCGCTCCAACGGGCCGGAGGCGGTGCAACTGATGGAATGCCTGGAGCCGGTGCAGCTGGAGGACCGCCTGCCGCTGATCAAGCAGCCCACGCTGCTGATTCACGGCACCCGCGACGTCATCACGCCGCTGGCCAACTCGGAGAACCTGGCGCAGAAGATCCCCAACAGCCGCCTGGTCACCATCGAAGGAGCGGGCCACGTGCCGACCGTCACCCGGCCGGGCGAGGTGGTTCGCGCGATCAACGACTTCTTCGGGTGACGGCAGCAATGGCCGCTCATTCGTCGCGCTCAGGCTCCGGCTTGATGCGCAGGGCCTGGTTCAGGTAAACGAGCGCGCTGGACGAGCCCGCGCCGGTGCGCTTGCCCTCAGGCGCGCTAGCCGCGACGGCTTTCTCCTAGAAACCTCCGAACCACGTCAACCCTGTCACCCACGGCTTCTACAGCCAGCTTCAGGCGCTCGGGCGTGGTGTTCAGGCTAGTTGCCCAGTTCTGCAGGGCGGATTGGGTCTGGATGTCGATACGTGTGTTGTCTTCAGCCATGAAATTTCGTTCTTGTTTCGGAGCCTTGATCCTATAAACAGCCCAGCTTGGGCCCTGTAGGACGCCACCCGTTTAGCCCAGCAGCAACGGCCTCAATGCTGTGTCATCCGCCCCTTGATGTACACGCTGACAATGGTCTCGTCCGACGGCCAATGCTCCTGCGCCACCGGCGTCAGTTGCGCCTGTATGCACAACCATTTGCCGCCTTCAAGAAGGTAGGTGTCGGTGTACGCCGTCATGCCCACCACCTGCTGGCCTTCGCGCAAGTGGATGTGCTTGTTGGTGGAGCGAACCAGGGCCACGTCGCCAAAGACAGTGATCAGCTCGTCGCGCACGTCCCAGTAAATAAGCGTCTCCGCATCAAAGCCCGTGGCCCAGGCCTTGAGGTAGGGCGCGCGCTCCACGCGCTGGCCTTTGGAGCCGATGCAGATGAAGCGCGGGTGCAGGATGGCGTCGTGCGAAGGCACGTCGTTGGTCACGAAGTTGTGGATGAAGCGGGCGTTCAGCTCGCGCAGCAGGGCGTGGGGCATGGTTGTCTCCTCGGGTACGGTTCTGGTGCAGGAAAGTCTAGGTTTTTGGGGTCTCTTAGTCTCCTGACAGGTTCCGGAGACAATGCGGTTTCCGGCCCAATCACTGACAACGCACCAAGCCATGCCCCTCCAATTCGCAGACCGCCTGAACAACGTAGAAACCTCCGCCATCCGCGAGCTCTTCAAGCTGCTGGGCAAGCCCGGCATCATCAGCTTTGCGGGCGGCTTTCCGGACAGCGCCATGTTTGACGTGGAAGGCCTCAAAGAGGCCGCCAACAAGGCCCTGACCGAAGAACCCGGCGGCGCGCTGCAGTACGGCGCCACCGAAGGCTACAACCCGCTGCGCGAACAGCTGGCCGCCTTCATGAAGACCAAGGGCGTGGACGTTTCGCCCGAAGGCCTGATCGTCACCACCGGCAGCCAGCAGGCGCTGGACCTGCTGGGCAAGACCATGATCAGCCCCGGCGACAAGGTGATCGTGGAAGGCCCGACCTTCCTGGCCACCATCCAGTGCTTCCGCCTGTACGGCGCCGACCTGGTGAGCGCGCCCGTGGACGCCAACGGCGTGGACACCGACGCGCTGGAAAAGCTGATGGCCGAGCACAAGCCCAAGTTCGTCTACCTCATTCCCACCTTCGGCAACCCCAGCGGCGCCATGCTGAGCCTGGAGCGCCGCAAGAAGGTGCTGGAACTGGCCGTGAAGTACCAGACCCTGGTGGTGGAAGACGACCCGTACGGCGACCTGTACTTCAACGAGCAGCCGCCCCCGTCCATCCTGAGCCTGTCAAAAGACGTGCCCGGCAGCCGCGAGCTGATCGCCCACTGCGGCTCCATGAGCAAAGTGCTGAGCCCCGGCCTGCGCGTGGGCTGGATGATTGCCCCGGCCGAGCTGCTGGCCAAGGCCACCATGTGCAAACAGTTCAGCGACGCTCACACCAGCACCTTTGCCCAGGCCACGGCCGCGCAGTACCTCAAGGCCGGCCGCATGCCCGCCACGCTGGCCAATGTGCGCAAGGTGTACGGGGAGAGGGCGAGGGTGATGGGCGAAAGCCTCAAGCGCGAACTGGTCGCCGCCATCGAGTTCACCCAGCCGCAAGGCGGCCTGTTCTTCTGGGCCCGGCTGACGGGCGCCGGCGGCAAGCTGAAAGACGCCAGCGAGTTCGCCA
>CALRME020000483.1:0-3155 GCA_943369045.1 Sphingobacterium thalpophilum | reverse complement strand
GAAGGCTCGGGTGCGTACACAGCCGTCGATGGTGAGCGTACGACTATGCGGCCGGGCGACTTCATCATCACGCCGAGCTGGACCTGGCACGACCACGGCCACGAGGCGGACGAGCCGGTCGTCTGGCTGGACGGTCTCGACATTCCCATCGTCCGTTTCTTCGATGCGGGCTTTGCCCAGAATGACGCCAGCAAGTCCCAGCAGGTCACGCGCGCCGAGGGCACCAGCATGGCGCGCTACGGCCACAACATGGCGCCGGTGCGGCACGAAGCGCCGTTCGGCGCCACTTCGCCGATCTTCAGCTATCCGTACGAGCGCAGCCGCGAGGCACTGGAGCAGCTCGAGCGCGATGCGCCGGTCGATGACTGGGACGGCGTCAAGCTGCGCTACGTCAATCCGCTGACCGGCGGCTCGCCCATGCCCACCATGGCCACTTTCATGCAAAAGCTGCCCGCAGGCTTTGCCGGCAAGGGCTGGCGCCAGACCGACGGCGCCGTCTACAGCGTGGTCGAAGGCCAGGGGACGGTCCACATCACCCGCCCCAGTGGCGAAAGCCGCTTTTCCTTCGGCCCGCGCGATCATTTTGTCGTGCCCTCATGGCACACTGCACGGTTGAGTTCAGACACGGGTTGCGTGCTGTTCAGTTATTCAGACCGCCCGGTGCACCAGGCACTGGGCATCCTCAAAGAAGAAAGGATTCCATGAGCTACGTCTTCCCCCCACCTCCCCTCGTTTCCGTTCCCGTCGTCGGCAAGGCCGAGCGCTTTCCGGTCGCACGCGTGTACTGCGTGGGCCGCAACTACGAAGAGCACGCCAAGGAAATGGGCTTCACCGGCCGTGAGCCGCCGTTCTTCTTCCTCAAGCCGGCCAATACGGTCGTGCCTGTCGGCGCGGGTGAAACCGGCGTCATCCATTACCCCAGCCTGACCAGCAACTTCCACTTTGAAATCGAGATGGTGGTGGCCATCGGCACGGGCGGCAAGAACATCAAGGCCGAAGATGCGCACAAGCACATCTATGGCTACGCCGTGGGCCTGGACATGACGCGCCGCGACCTGCAGGGCGAAATGAAAAAGCAGGGCCGCCCCTGGTGCATCGGCAAGGCCTTCGAGGAATCGGCGCCGATCGGCCCCATTACCCCGGTGGCGCGCGCCGGCGACGTAGCCAACGCCGAAATCTACCTGCAGGTCAACGGCAGCGACCGCCAGCGCAGCAATGTGTCCAAGCTGATCTGGAACATTGGCGAGACCATAGAGCACCTGTCGGCCGCCTGGGAACTGCGTCCCGGCGACCTGATCTACAGCGGAACGCCCGAGGGCGTGGGCCCCGTGGTGGCTGGCGACACCATGGTCGGTGAAGTCACCGGCCTGGGCACTCTGACGGTCAAGGTCATCGCGTGAAGGTGCTGGAGGCGCTGGCGCGCTTGTGCGCCATCCTGGCCGGCCTGCTGCTGGTCTTTATTACCGTGATGACCTGCATCAGCATCGTGGGACGCGACGTGTTCGGCACCGCCATCAACGGTGACTTCGAGCTGTCCGGCGCGGCGGCCGGCGCGGCCATCGCCCTGTTCATGCCCTGGTGCCAGGTCAAGCGCGGCAACATCATCGTGGACTTCTTCACGACGAAGGCCTCGGACCGGGCGCAGGCGGTGATGGACAGGATCGGCGCCTTCCTGCTCGGCTGCGTCATGGCGCTGATGGCCTGGCGCACCACGCTGGGCGGCCTGAACGCCTGGACCACCCAGTCGGGCACCATGATGCTGGGCTTTCCCGAGTGGATCGTCTATGTGGGCATGGTGCCACCACTGGCCCTGGCCGCGGTCATCGGCTTCTGGCAGGCTGCGGTCGGCCTCGAAGACGAGGCTGAGTCCAATCCGGAGCTGGCCGTATGAGCCCGATTGCGCTTGCCCTGTCGATCTTCGGGATGATGCTGGTACTGATGGCGGTGCGCGTGCCGATTGCCGTCACCATGTTCATCGCCGGCGGAATCGGCTATGTGGCCCAGACCGGCTGGATGCCGCTGGCCAACTTCCTCAACAGCCAGGCCTTCGCCCGCTTTGCGAGCTACGACCTGTCGGTCATCCCGCTGTTCATCCTGATGGGGCACTTCGCCACCCAGGGCGGCATCAGCAAGGCGCTGTTCCAGTTTGCGTCAGGTGTCATGGGCCGCTTCAAGGGCGGCCTGGCCATGGGCGCGGTACTGGCCTGCGCGGCCTTTGGCGCCATCTGCGGCTCCTCGGTGGCAACAGCCGCGACCATCACCAATGTGGCCTACGACGAGATGCGCCGCCACGGCTATTCCGGCCGCCTGACCACAGGCACGCTGGCCGCAGGCGGCACTCTCGGCATCCTGATCCCGCCTTCGGTCCCGCTGGTGATCTACGCCATCCTGACCGAGCAGAACATCGCCAAGCTGTTCGCCGCGGCGATGATCCCCGGCATCATCGCCATGGTGGGCTACATGATTGCGATCGCCATCTACGTGCGCCTGGTTCCTGGCCATGCGCCGGAGAAAGATGCAGTCGCTTCGTCGAACATCATCGGCGCGCTGGGCGGCATCGGCCCCATCGCCTTGATCTTCATCATCGTGTTCGGCGGCATCTATGGCGGTTTCTTCACACCGACGGAAGGCGCTGCCGTAGGTGCGTTCGCAACCTTCGTTGCCGCCCTGGCCAAGCGCGAGATGACCTGGCAGAAGTTCAAGAACTGCTTCTACGCGACGGCCGAAAGCTCGGCGATGATCTTCCTGATCTTCCTGGGCGCCGACCTGATGAATGCGTCGCTGGCGCTCACCCAGGTGCCCAACCAGCTCGCCACGGTGGTCGGCTCCTGGGGCCTTTCGCCGGTTGCGGTGGTGGCCGCCATCATGCTGTTTTACGTGGTGCTGGGCGCGGTGATGGACGAGCTGTCGATGATTCTGCTGACCGTCCCGATCTTCTTCCCGATGATCATGGGCCTGGACTTCGGCATGAGCAAGGAGATGACGGCCATCTGGTTCGGCATCATGGTGCTGATGACCGTAGGCTTTGGCATGCTGGCGCCGCCTGTAGGACTGAATGTCTATGTGGTCAACGGCATGATCAAGGGCCGCGGCGATGCGGTGCCGATCGCCGAAAGCTACCGCGGCGTGATGCCTTTCCTTATCAGCGACACCAT
>CALRME020000482.1:0-3159 GCA_943369045.1 Sphingobacterium thalpophilum | reverse complement strand
GTAGAACGCCGCTAAGGCCAGCAGGACCGCACAGCTCACCACCAGCCTGAAAGCTCCCGTTTGCACGGCACGCAGGCCGTGGCTGGCGGCCAGGGCCATCAAGGAGACACCGTACAGGCCGCCCATGCCGACTTCCTGAAAGAAGAAGTACCCTGTCCAGCTGTTGCCCAGGCCATAGAAAGACGGATCGGGCACCAGCAGGACACAAAAGGCAGCGGCCGCACCGGCGCGAGGGCCGCCGCAGGTGCGCCCCAGCACCCATGCAGCCAGGCCGGTCCAGATCATGCCCAGCATGGGCAGCACGCTGGCGGCCAGTGGATAGGCCTGGGCACCGCTCACCCGCGCGGCAAACGAGGCAATGAAATAGCTGCCGTAGTGGTACAGCTCCAGCGGCAGCCCCAGCAATTGCTCATTGCCCAGGCTGGCGGCACCCTGCGGGCTGGCAAAGCGGCTGACATTCCTGGCATGGAAGAACATGTACTGCCACGGGTCGGCTTCGAACAGCTCTGGCCCGGCCTGCCGGATGCCGCGCAGGTTCTCGGACGACCAGCAAGCCGATGCCACCAGGGCAATGGCCACGACGAACAGCGCCGGCGGGCTGAAAACGGGCAGCGCCGGCAAGCCGGCTGGCCGGCCGGCGCCGCGTTGCAGGTGCAACTGCAGCCCCACCGCCAGCAAGGCCACCATCAGGAAGTTGCCACTGATGCTCAACGGCGAGGTCAAGCCCAGGGCCATCAGCAGCGTGCTGGCAGCGCCCATGCCCAGCAGCAGCGCATGCGGCCCGTCGACGACGCCGCCGTCTTCGAGCCCCAGTAAGTGGCACAGCGAAGTCCCAAGCGCCAGTGACACCACCAGCACCACGGCCAGCGCCAGGGCCACCAGGCCATTGAAGCTGCCCGAGGCAACGGCATGGCCGGCGGACAGCGTGAGCGTGATGGCGACGAGCGCTCCGGCGATTCGCGCGGCGGGGGAATGCAGACTCATCGGGCAAGTCTAACTTTGGCTCGGGCAGCGGCAGACGTCTCACTTCGCGGGCGGTCAGAACGCGCAAGCAGGATCCATGCGGCCTGCAGGCCGAAAATGGCCAGAAAGCCGCGCCAAATCTGCTTGACCATTTTGAGCCGCAGGACCACCGGGAACGGCGGGCATCGCAGTTCGAGATGTCAAACCACACTTAACCATAGGAAAATACGCTCACTCATCGCCACCCGCGATGACCACCCTTATGAAACCCTCCGAACGCAACTTCGCCCGCCGCGTCGACCTCACGTCGCTGCAGCTGTTCGTCGCCGTTTGCGAGCTCGGGAGCATCGGGAAGGCGGCCGAGCGGGAGTTCATCGCCGCCTCCGCCGTCAGCAAGCGCCTGTCGGACCTCGAAGCCACGCTGGACACGCCGCTCCTGTACCGCCACACCCGCGGCGTCGACCTGACGCCGGCCGGCGAAAGCCTGTTGCACCACGCCCGCTCGGTGCTGTTCAGCCTCGACAAGATGCAGGGCGAGCTCAGCGAATATTCGGACGGCGTGCGCGGCCACGTTCGCATTCACGCAAGCATTTCCGCCGTGGTGCAGTTCCTGCCCGAGGACCTGGGCACCTTCATCGCGCAGCACCCTGAAGTGAAGATCGACCTGGAAGAGCACCTGTCCACCGAAATCATCCGCGCCGTGCAGGAAGGCGCGGCCGACCTGGGTATCTGCAACACCGGCGTGGCGGGCAAGCCGGGCACGGGAGAGCTTGAAACCCGGCCCTACCGCCAGGACCGGCTGGTGCTGATCGTCCCGCGCGGCCACCCGTTGGCGAAAAAGAAGTCCGTCGCGTTTGAAGACACGCTGGACTTCGACCATGTCGGCCTGCATTCGAACAGCTCCATCCACCTGGCCATGCACGAGGCCGCCGCGGCGGCCGGCCGCACCATCCGCCTGCGCATTCACGTCACCGGCCTGGACGCCATGTGCCGCATGATCCACAACGGCCTGGGCGTGGGCGTGATGCCGCAGCGCGCATTCGAACTGATGCACGGCGTCGGCGAGCTCGACTGCGTGGCGCTGACCAATGCCTGGGCGGAACGCAAGATCGAACTCGTCGCCCGCGACTTCTCTACCCTGCCCGTGACCGCCCGCCTGCTGGTGGAGCACCTGAACGCACGCGCGCCCTAAAATCACCCCTCCCCACGAAGACCACACGCAAGACTGGAAGTACCCCATGGGACGCACCCTGTACGACAAGATCTGGGACGAGCACGTCGTCCACACCGAGGAGGACGGCACCGCCATCCTCTACATCGACCGCCACCTGGTGCACGAAGTCACCAGCCCGCAGGCTTTCGAGGGCCTGCGCCAGGCCGGCCGCAAGGTCTGGCGCGTCAGCTCCATAGTGGCCACCGCCGACCACAACACGCCCACCACCGGCTGGGAGCTGGGCTACGACGGCATCACCGATCCGATCAGCAAGGAGCAGATCACCACGCTGGACAGCAACATGGCGGAATTCGGCTCGGCCGCGTACTTCCCGTTCCTGTCCAAACGCCAGGGCATCGTCCACGTCATCGGGCCGGAACAGGGCGCCACGCTGCCGGGCATGACTGTCGTCTGCGGCGACTCGCACACCTCCACCCATGGCGCGTTCGGCGCGCTGGCCCACGGCATCGGCACCAGCGAAGTCGAGCACGTGATGGCCACGCAAACCCTGCTGGCCAAGAAGGCCAGGAACCTGCTCGTCAAGGTCGAGGGCAAGCTGGCCCCGGGCATCACGGCCAAGGACGTGGTGCTGGCCATCATCGGGCGCATCGGCACGGCCGGCGGTACGGGCTACACCATTGAATTCGCCGGCTCGGCCATCCGCAGCCTGTCGATGGAAGGCCGCATGACGGTCTGCAACATGGCCATCGAAGCCGGCGCGCGCGCCGGCCTGGTGGCGGTGGACGAGAAGACTATCGAGTACGTCAAGGGACGTCCTCTTGCGCCCACGGGCGTTGAATGGGACCAGGCCGTCGCCTACTGGAAGACGCTTCACTCCGACGCCGACGCGAAGTTCGACACCGTGGTTGAACTCGACGCCGCGCAGATCGTGCCGCAGGTCACCTGGGGCACCTCGCCCGAGATGGTGCTGGGCGTGGACGCCCGCGTACCCGACCCGGACAAGGAAAAGGACGCCAACAAGC
>CALRME020000481.1:0-3161 GCA_943369045.1 Sphingobacterium thalpophilum | reverse complement strand
GCCGCGGCCACCTCCCAGGTCGCAGCCTCCCTGCCCTGGCGGGCCGAGATGGCGCAGACCAAGCAGCAATGGGCTGCATGGAACAGGTTCGTGCTCGAGCCTTCCGGCAAGCCGCAAGCCCTGGTACTGCTCAATGACAACAGCTATTTCTGGCAGAAGTACCACATAGAGGGCCTGCGAATGGCGGCGCGCGTGCTGGGCTTGCCGTTCAACGCTTCGGGCCGGGTGGTCACCGACCAGCATGACTTTGCCGATGCTGTCACCGCATCGCCCGGCGGCATGATGATTTATGACCAGGGCAAGCAGGTGCTGCGGGCGGCCAGGGATGCACAGGAACTGCACGAGTGGTCAGGCAAGCTGACCCCAAAGCGGGCCGGTGTCCATGTTTTCCGGGGAGTGCCGAGATTGGGTTTCCAGCGCGCAGGGGTCATCACTGCTGTGGCGACCAAAGGCAAAACCGTGGCCGTGACCGGCCAGGTTCCGGCTTCCAGGACTGGCCAGAACTTCATGCTGCTGGTGCCCGAATCATGTTCGCCCGATGCAATGCAGCGAAGCGAGGTCGCCGGGGGATCAACTTCGTTCGAAGTCTCTGTGGTCTGTGCAAGCCCCCAGGGCGCGGCGCGAGTGGCTTCACTGCTATGCCTCGTGAGCAGCAATGGCGGCGAGATTTTTGTGCCTGGTAACCAGCCCAATCCGGACTGCAGCCGCCTCGCAGACCGCTGACGCTAGCGGTGTTCGGTAATGACCACTCCCGCGGCGGACTGAACCACCGTCATGGGCGGGTCGCGCATTTCTGTGATCACCGTTCCAGTGCGTCGCGGCTGGGCCACGGCCACGACCTCAGCGGCCGGCACCTCAAACGCGGGCAAGGGGGCAGTCGCGGCACGCTGGTCCACCAGCGCAATATTGCCCGACAGCATGACGCGCGGCGCGTTCATCGCATCGGCTGTCTTGCGATCAGTCAGCAATGGCGACACCGCACGGCGATTGGGAATCGGGGTCTCAAGGCCTGCGACGTTCACCTTAGGGCAGTCGCCGCCCTCGCCGAACACCATGTGGCCTCCGGGGAAGCGGCCGGGCAGCGTCTCATGCAGGGGACGGCTCATGTCCACTGGCGGCGTCTCTGCGTTGTAGACGACCTGGTTGGCCCGGTCATACACGGTATAGCAGGACGCCATGGCGTTGCCGGCAGCCAGTCCGAGAATGGAACAAATGGCGACGAGTTTGCGGTTCATAGTGATTTCTCCGCCGGCAGGCGTGCCGGAACAATGAGGCGATCATGAAAGCGGCCCCGTCCCGCGCGCGCAGTCCAAAGCAGCATTGCGCTGTCAGCGATGGCCGTGCGGCGTTGCCGGTGGTTACCAGCAGGCTGCTGAGCTTCCTGGCGGCACGGATGGGCTGGCGTAGACCGCGGATGTGCGGGAAAGCTGCGCGCTGTGCCGCACCGCCCGCAGTTGCCCGAAACCCGAAGCGCTGGTCTCCAGGTAGTCATCCAGGCGGGGTGCCGCCACGCCGAAGCCGCCTGTGACGCGGCCCAGGCCGCGCAGCCAGTGCCCGGTTTGCGCCAGCGACACCTGCACATGCCAGCTGCCGCCCTCACGCTGCTGGCGCAGCAGCGCAGCGGACGCGCCCATGGCGATCAGGTAGCCCGTGGCCTGGTCAAGTATCTGCATCGGCAGCGCGCGCGGCTTGCTGCCGTCCGAGGCCCGCGCTTCGGCCTCATTGAAGCCCATGGCCGTCTGCACCAGCGAATCGAAACCGCGGCGCGGCGCCCAAGGCCCGTGCGTGCCGTAGGCCGTGAGCGAAACGTACACCAGGCCGGGGCGCTGGCGTGCCGCTTCGACCGGCCCAAAACCCAGCGCCTCGAGGCCGTAGGGCCGGTAGCCCTGCACGAAGACGTGCGCATCCTTTACAAGCGCATTCATCGTCGTGCGGCCTGCCCCGGTGCGCAAGTCCACAAGCGCGGAGCGCTTGCCGCGGCTGGTGTCGGCAATCGCCTCGATGTTGGGAAGCTGCGGCGAATTGACCAGCATCACATCGGCGCCGTAAGCAGCCAGTGCGCGGCCGCCAACCGGGCCGGCGAGGATGCGAGTGAGGTCGAGTGCACGCAGCCCTTCGAGTGGCCGCTGCAGCTCGCCCAGCGGCGGCAGCTGGATCGGCGGGGCATCCCCGGTGCGGGTGATGGTCAACAGAGGCTGTGCCGCGACAGCCCGGCCTTGAGGCGTGGCATCCCATTGCTCGAAGCTGCGCAATGCTGTCGCCACAAGGCCCGCATTGGCCGCCGCTGTTTCGAAGTCCTGCGCCTTCCAGTGCGAGAGCGCTTGCTCTGCCGCAGAGCGATCTGCCGTGTCGGCATCCAGCCCCAGAAGGCGCAGCGCGCCGTTGCGGTGGTGCGCGAAGTTGGCATGCACACGGACCCACCCGTCGGCACAGCGGTAGAGACCCGAGAATTTGTCCCACAGGTCGGGGACATGCCCATCCAGGCTGAACCAGCCGGTGCATTCGATGGCCGCGTGCAGCATGTCCACGGCCACCCGCTGGCGCGGCACACCGCGCGCGTGGCCAAGTTCGCAGGCCGCCAGCGCAGCCGCAGCGATGGTGGACTGCGCCGCAGCGCCTACGGCAAATGAAGAGGGGAAAACCGGGTCGGCCCCGGTGAGGTCCGCATACGCCAGTGCGTCCCCTGGCAACCCGGCAAGTTGCCAGAGGTTATGCAGGGCTTCGCGCGGGGTCACGGCGCCGTGTCTGGGCTAGTGGAGTTTCACGCCCGTCTTGGACTGCAGCAATTCCATCGTGACACCGGGCGCCAGCTCGACTACCTTGAGGCCTTCAGGGGTGATGTCCATCACGGCCAGGTCAGTGATGATGCGGTCGATCACGCCCACCCCGGTCAGCGGCAGCGTGCACTTGGGCAGGATCTTCATGTCCTCGGTGCCGTCCTTCTTCTTGGCGACGTGCTCCATCAGCACGATCACGCGCTTGACGCCGGCCACCAGGTCCATGGCGCCGCCCATGCCCTTGACCATCTTGCCCGGGATCATCCAGTTGGCCAGGTCGCCCTTTTCACGGACCGGCATGGCGCCCAGAATGGACAGGTTGATTTTTCCGCCGCGAATCATCGCGAAGCTTTCATGGCTGCCAAAAATCGACGACCCCTTGAT
>CALRME020000480.1:0-3164 GCA_943369045.1 Sphingobacterium thalpophilum | reverse complement strand
GCCACCAGCCCACGGCCTGTAGGACGGCGCAGATGACGGTCGCGGGAAACGGCCCAAGCGCTCTGGCTGCGGCCTGCAGGCCTTTTTTGGCCCGCAAGGCGCATGGAACCTGCTTGACGGCTTTCAGCTCTTTGGGTTCAGGTCGCCGTCCACGTAGTACCAGCGGCCTTCTTCGCGCACAAAGCGGCTGCGCTCATGCAGGCGCACGGCGGGGCCGCCGCCTGTGCGATAGCGTGCGACGAATTCGACCTCGGCGTGTGTGTCGTCGATGCGCCTGTGCTCGCGCACCTCCAGCCCCAGCCACTTGGTGCCTGCATCGAAAGGCACCGAGGCCGGCCGCGTGGACGGGTGCCAGGTGGCCAGCAGCCAGGCCTCGTCGCCGGCGGCGAAGGCCGCGTAGCGCGAACGCATCAGCGCCTCGGCGTCGGCCGGTTGTTCCATCACAGGGCCCGCTGGATGATGATCTTCTGCACGTCGGAGGTGCCTTCGTAGATCTGGCAGACGCGAACGTCACGGTAGATGCGCTCGACCGGGAAGTCGTTCACATAGCCGTAACCGCCCAGGGTCTGGATGGCGGCGCTGCAGATGGCCTCGGCGGCTTCGCTGGCGAACAGCTTGGCCATGGCCGCTTCCTTCAGGCAAGGCAGGCCCGCGTCGCGCAGGCTGGCGGCGTGCCAGATCAGCTGGCGCGCTGCTTCAAGTTGCGTTGCGCAGTCGGCCAGGCGAAAGCCCACGGCCTGGTGGTTGATGATGGCCGTGCCGAAGCTCTGGCGCTCCTTGGCATAGGCGATCGCCACCTCCAGTGCGCTGCGCGCCATGCCCACGCTTTGCGCGGCGATGCCGATGCGGCCGCCTTCGAGCGCCGACAGGGCGATCCGGTAGCCTTCGCCTTCCTGGCCGATCAGGTTTTCCGCCGGGACGCGGCAGTTGTCGAAATTGATCTGCGCCGTGTCGCTGCTGCGCTGGCCCAGCTTTTCCTCCAGCCGCGCAACCTGGTAGCCGGGCGTGTCGGTGGGCACCAGGAACGCGCTCATGCCCTTCTTGCCGGCGCCCTTGTCGGTGACAGCGACGACGATGGCCAGGTGGCCGTTCTTGCCGCTGGTGATGAACTGCTTGACACCGTTGATGACGTAGCCGTCGCCATCCTTGACCGCAGTCGTACGCAGGGCCGAGGCGTCGCTGCCCACGTGCGGCTCGGTCAGGCAGAACACGCCCAGCAGTTCGCCCTGGGCCAGGCGTGTGAGCCACTTCTTTTTCTGCGCATCGTTGCCGTAGCGCATGAGGATGGCGTTGACCGGGCAATTTGTGACGCTGATGGCTGTGCTGGTGCCGCCGTCGCCCGCCGCAATCTCTTCCAGCACCAGGGCGAGGGTGACGTAGTCCAGGTTGGCGCCGCCGAACTCCTCGGGCACGCAGATGCCGTAGGCGCCCAGCGCCGCCAGGCCCTGGTGCGCTTCCTTCGGGAAATGGTGCTCCCGGTCCCAGCGCGGCGCATGCGGCCACAGCTCGTCCCTGGCGAACGCACGCACGGCGTCGCGGATCATTTCCTGGTCTTGGGTGAGCAGCATGACGTTACTTGCCCTGGCCCAGATCCATGATCAGGCGCGAGGCGAGGTACAGGCGGCGCGGGATGGCATCGATCATCACGTACTCGGCCTGGTTGCTGTGGTAGCCGAAACCCGGCAGGCCCAGGCTCTCGATCACCGGCTTGCCGGCCAGGGCCGCGTAGGCCGCGTCGGTGCCGCCGCCGGTGCGTTCGATGATGGCCAGCTCGGCGCCGGCCTCCTTGTAGATGGCCACAGCCTTGTCGACCAGGACCTTGCCGCCCACACCGGCATTGAAGGCCGGGCGGCCGCGCACGATGTTGATGGCGACCTCGGCCTTGGGCAGGCGCTTTTTCTGCGCGCTGTCCTGCAGCTTCTTCATCGCGGCCTCGAAGTCTTCATTGGTCGAATAGCGCACGTCGGCGTTGAGCACCGCCTCGTCCGGGATGATGTTGGAGACGGCGCCGGCCTTGGCGATGGTCCAGTTGAAGCGCAGGCCCTTGTCCTTGTTGTCGATGTCCTGCGTGCGCAGCACCAGGTCTGCGGCTTCGGTCAGTGCGTTGATGCCCAGCTCGGGCGCGGCGCCGGCATGCGAGGCCAGGCCCTTGATTTTTGCTTCCACATAGGCAATGCCCGAGGTGCCCAGCGTGAGGTTTTCCTTCAGGGCCAGCGTGGGCTCGAACGACAGGATGTAGTCGTTTTCGGCGGCGATCTTCTGGATCAGGTCGCGCGAGCCGAAGGAGCCCTTCTCCTCGTCGGTGTTGAACAGGATGGTGATGGTGCCGAAGTCCTGGAAGTTGGCGGCCTTGAGCAGCGCCAGGGTGTGCAGGATGACGGCGATGCCGCCCTTGTCGTCCGCGATGCCGGGGCCGAAGGCGCGCGCGCCGTCGACACGGAACGGTGCCTTGGCCAGCGTGCCCTTGAGGTAGACCGTGTCCATGTGCGCCATCAAGAGGATGCGCTTGCCGCCCCTGCCGGTGATGCGGCCGATCAGGTTGTCGCCCACGACGTCACCGACAGCCTTGTCGCGCGTGACGGTGGCGCCCAGCGCCTTGAGCTCGGCTTCGAGCAGCGTGGCCATCGCAGCCAGGCCGTCGGCTGTGCCGGTGCCCGTTTCGATGTTGACCAGGCGCTCCAGCGTCTTGACCACCGCCGGTTGCGCGGCGGTGGCGGCGTTGAGCAGCGCGTCATTGCGCTGCGCCAGCACGGGTGCGGCGGCCAGTACGGCGGCGACGGCCAGCGAGAGGCGCTTGAGGGAAGGCGAGAACTTCATGGGGTTTCCTTGAAAACTGCTTGAAAAAAATCGGCGCGTCACCAGGACGCGAAGCGGCGGTTGTCGTAGTTGACGAAGCTGCCGCGGTTGGTGCGGTTCAGGCCGTCGATGGTGCGGCGCATGGCCGTCACGCTCTGCTCCACGGTCAGGGGTGCGCCGGCGCCGCCCATGTCGGTCTGCACCCAGCCCGGGCTCATGGCGACCATGATGGCCTTGCGGTAGTCGTGCTGGGCGGCAACCACCGCCATGTTCAGCGCAGCCTTGCTGACCCGGTAAGCCCAGCCGAAGCTGGTGTCAGTGCCGGTGATGTGGCCCATCTCGCTGGTAATGAAGACGAACTTGCCGTT
>CALRME020000479.1:0-3174 GCA_943369045.1 Sphingobacterium thalpophilum | reverse complement strand
CTTCCAGCTGCTCTTGAACAATCTCGCGAACGAAGTGAACTGAAAAGCAATGACGCAGCACACCCAACTTGACGCCTGGATCGACGCCCACTTCGACGAGGAAGTCCGCTTCCTGCAGGAACTGATCCGCGTGCCCACCGACACGCCGCCCGGCAACAACGCGCCGCACGCCGACCGCGCCGCGCAACTGCTCAAGGACTTCGGCTTCGACGCCGAGAAGCACGCCGTGCCGCAGGCCGAAGTGACGGCCGCCGGCCTGGAGACCATCACCAACCTGATCGTGCGCCGCAAGTACGGTGCGGGCAAGACCATCGCACTGAACGCCCACGGCGACGTGGTGCCGCCCGGCGAAGGCTGGACGCACGCGCCCTACGGTGGCGAAATCGAAGGCGGCAAGATCTACGGCCGCGCCGCCGCGGTAAGCAAGTGCGACTTCGCAACCTTCACCTTTGCCGTACGCGCACTGGAATCGCTGGCAGCTCCGCTCAAAGGCGGCGTGGAACTGCACTTCACCTACGACGAGGAATTCGGCGGCGAAGTCGGCCCCGGCTGGCTGCTCAAGAAGGGGCTGACCAAGCCCGACCTGATGATCGCCGCCGGCTTCAGCTACCAGGTGGTCGTCGCCCACAACGGCTGCCTGCAGCTGGAAGTGACCGTGCTGGGCGAGATGAGCCACGCCGCCATCCCCGACAGCGGTGTCGATGCGCTGCAGGCCGCCACGCACATCCTCAATGCCCTGTACGCGCTGAATGCGCAGTACAAGCAGGTGCACTCCAAGGTCAACGGCATCACGCACCCATACCTCAACGTCGGCATGATCACCGGCGGCACCAACACCAACGTCATCCCCGGAAAGGTGGTGCTCAAACTGGACCGCCGGATGATCCCGGAAGAAGATCCGGTGCAGGTCGAAGCCGCCTTGCGCGCAACGATCGAGGAAGCAGCGCGCAGCTTCAACCCGCCGCGCGGCGGCCGTGAGGTCAAGGTCGAAGTCAAGCGCATGCTGCTGGCGCGCGCCCTCACGCCGCTGCCCGGCAATGCGCCGCTGGTCGCTGCGCTGCAGAAGAACGGCGAAGCGGTTTTCGGCGAGGCCATTCCCGCCGTCGGCACGCCGCTGTACACCGACGTTCGCCTGTACGGAGAAGCCGGCATCCCGGGTGTGATCTACGGCGCCGGCCCGCGCACCGTGCTCGAATCGCACGCCAAGCGCGCCGACGAGCGGCTGGACCTGGAAGACCTGCGCAAGGCGACCAAGGTCATCGCGCGCACGCTGCTGGATCTGCTGTCCTGACACTGCTGCGATTACCCCTGCGGGGGTAAAAACTGAGGCGCGCCGCAGGCGCCTGTTTTTCCGGGTTTGCCGCTATCCACAGCACGCCATAATGTGTATACAGTTTAGTGGACAGTCAAGCACACAAGGAGAGACGCATGACCGGTTCCGTCCACCCCGTTGATGAACGCCTGCCCACCGGCAAGCTCGCCGCCCTGGGTTTCCAGCATGTGCTGGTGATGTACGCCGGCGCCATCGCCGTGCCGCTTATCGTGGGCCGCGCGCTCAAGCTCTCGCCCGAGCAGGTTGCGATGCTGATCTCGGCCGACCTGTTCTGCTGCGGCATCGTCACGTTGATCCAGTCACTCGGTGTGACGCAGTGGTTCGGCATCCGCCTGCCGGTGATGATGGGCGTGACCTTCGCCGCCGTCGGACCCATGGTGGCCATGGCCGAAGCCGTGCCGGGCATGGACGGCGCGCGCGCCATCTTCGGCGCCATCATCGCGGCGGGCGTCATCGGCATCTTCATCGCGCCGCTGGCCAGCCGCCTGCTCAAGTTCTTCCCGCCGGTGGTCACCGGCACCATCATCGCGGTCATCGGCATCAGCCTGATGCGGGTGGGCATCGGCTGGGCCATGGGCGGACCGGCCTTCCTGGCCAAGGTGCCCGACCCGGTGTTCACGCAGACCGTGGCTGCCGCGAAGGCCGCCGGCACGGCGATACCCGCAGGGCCGGCGCCCATGATTGCCAACCCCTCGTACGCCGCGCTGGACAACCTGGCCATCGCCTTCTTCGTGCTCGCCGCCATCATGCTGATCGCCAAATACGCGCGCGGCTTCGTGGCCAACATCTCGGTGCTGCTGGGCATCGTGGCCGGCGGCGTGGTCGCCACGCTGGCGGGCAAGATGACTTTCGGCAAGGTCGCCAACGCGCACTGGTTCGACCTGGTGCTGCCGTTCTCGTTCGGCATGCCGACCTTCGACCCGGTACTGATCGCCACCATGGTGCTGGTGATGATCGTCACCTTCATCGAATCGACCGGCATGTTCCTGGCGCTGGGCGACCTGACGGGCCGCAAGCTCACGCGCGAATCACTCACCGCCGGCCTGCGTACCGACGGCCTGGGCACCGTGATCGGCGGCATCTTCAATACCTTCCCGTACACCAGCTTCTCGCAGAACGTGGGCCTGGTGGGAGTGACGGGCGTGCGCAGCCGCTTCGTCTGCGTGGCCGGCGGCATCATCCTCATCGTGCTGGGCCTGATCCCCAAGATGGCGGCGCTGGTCGAGTCGCTGCCGCAGTTCGTGCTCGGCGGCGCGGGCCTGGTGATGTTCGGCATGGTGGCAGCCACCGGCATCCGCATCCTGTCGGCGGTGGACTTCAAGACCAGCCGCAACAACCTCTACATCGTGGCCGTCTCCATCAGCGCCGGCATGATCCCGCTGGTCGCACCGAACTGGACGCAGCACATGGCACACGGCTTGCATCCGCTGCTGGAGTCCGGAATCCTGCTCACCACCATTTCGGCGGTGGTGCTCAACATGTTCTTCAACGGCGCGCGCGGCAGTGAGGCCGAAGCGATGCAGGCGGCCATGCAGGCTGAAGGCGGACATTGAAAAGGACAACGGCCAAGGCGATGCACGCATGAAGACACTGCTGGTCCGCAACGCCCAGGTGCTGGTCACCATGGACGCCCAGCGGCGAGAGATCGCCGACGGTGCGGTGTTCGTGCGCGGCAACGTGATCGAGGCCGTGGGCACCAGCGCCGAACTGCCCGCCACCGCCGACGAGGTGATCGACGCGCGCCAGCAGGCCGTCATCCCCGGCCTGGTCAACACCCACCACCACATGTACCAGTCGCTCACCCGCGCGGTGGGCGCGGCGCAGGACTGCGAGCTGTTTGG
>CALRME020000478.1:0-3181 GCA_943369045.1 Sphingobacterium thalpophilum | reverse complement strand
CTTCTAGCGCCTTGAGCACCTTGGCCAGCTGGGCCGGCTGGTTCACTTGCCAGTCCTTTTGCGGCGCGAGGCGGATGCGCGCACCGTTGGCGCCGCCGCGCTTGTCGGAGCCGCGGAAGGTGGAGGCGGAAGCCCAGGCGGTGGAGACGAGCTCGGACACGCTCAAGCCAGACGCCAGCACCTTCTTCTTCAACTCCGCTACATCGGCGTCCGTCACCAGCGCGTGGTCGACCGCCGGGATCGGGTCCTGCCAGATCAGCACTTCGGCCGGAACTTCCGCGCCCAGGTAGCGGGCGCGCGGGCCCATGTCGCGGTGGGTGAGCTTGAACCAGGCGCGGGCGAAGGCGTCCGCGAACTCCGCCGGGTTGGCCAGGAAGCGGCGCGAGATCTTTTCGTAAGCCGGGTCGAACCGCAGCGAGAGGTCGGTCGTCAACATCGTGGGAACGAGCTTTTTCGACGCATCGTGCGCGTGCGGAATCGTCGCGCTCGCACCCTTGGCGGTCCACTGCTGCGCGCCGGCCGGGCTCTTGGTCAGTTCCCATTCAAAGCCGAACAGGTTTTCGAAAAAGTTGTTGCCCCATTGGGTGGGCGTGGTGGTCCAGGTCACTTCCAGGCCGCTGGTGATGGTGTCGGCGCCGTGGCCTTTGCCGTGCTTGTTGTGCCAGCCGAAGCCTTGCTGCTCCAGCTCGCCGGCTTCTACTTCCACCCCCACGTTCTCCGAGGGCGCAGCGCCGTGCGTCTTGCCGAAGGTGTGGCCGCCGGCGATCAGCGCCACGGTCTCTTCGTCGTCCATCGCCATGCGGGCGAAGGTGTCGCGGATGTCGCGTGCGGCGGCAACCGGGTCGGGCTTGCCGTCCGGGCCTTCGGGGTTAACGTAGATCAGGCCCATCTGCACAGCGGCCAGCGGGTTTTCCAGGTCACGCGAATGCGGCTTCTGGCTGTCGTCGTCCTTGACCAGCACGGCGTGCTTGGCCACGCCGGGCGAGCCCTGCGAATAGCGCACGTCGCCGGCCAGCCACTTCGATTCACGGCCCCAGTAAACGTCATGGTCGGGCTCCCACACATCGGCGCGGCCGCCGGCAAAGCCGAAAGTCTTGAAGCCCATGGTCTCCAGCGCCACGTTGCCCGTGAGGATCATCAGGTCGGCCCAGGAGATCTTGTCTCCGTACTTCTGCTTGATCGGCCAGAGCAGCCGCCGGGCCTTGTCCAGGCTCACGTTGTCGGGCCAGGAGTTGAGCGGCGCGAAGCGCTGCTGCCCGCGGCCCGCGCCGCCACGGCCGTCGCCGATGCGGTAGGTGCCGGCGCTGTGCCAGGCCATGCGCACGAACAGCGGCCCGTAGTGGCCGAAGTCGGCCGGCCACCAGTCCTGCGAATCGGTCATCAGCGCGGCGAGGTCCTTCTTCAGCGCGGCGAGGTCCAGGCTCTTGAAGGCGGCGGCGTAGTCGAAGTCCGCGCCCATGGGGTCGGATTTGGCCGAGTGCTGGGCCAGCAAGTCGAGCCGCAGCTGCTTGGGCCACCAGTCACGGTTGGTCGTGCCGCCGCCGGCGGTCTGGTGGAAGGGGCACTTGGCTTCGGTCTTGTCGTTGGACATGTGGGCTCCTTTGCGCGGGACTGTGTCCGCTGTTGAACTGGGGAAATTCTGGCCCGCATCAGACTGGAGCGGGTTTGGATCAATTCATGGCTGCGATAGCGAACATTGTTTGACTTCCCGAGATCGATAGATATTGTCGATTGCCTCGACTCGCCCAAATCGCCAATACTTCGCCACATGGCAAAGTATCAAGCAATCGGCATGGACCGAACGTTTTTCGCCCTCGCCGACCCGACCCGGCGCGAGGTGCTGCTGAGGCTCAAGCACGAGCCCGGCATCTCAGTGACCGAGCTCGCGAAGCCGTTTTCGCAAAAGCTGCCGGGGATGATGAAGCACCTGGACGTGCTGGCCGATGCCGGCCTGATCACGCGGGCAAAGACCGGCCGCACGGTCTCCGTCACCCTGGCAACCGCGCCCATGCAGGAGGCGATGGCCTGGCTGGAGCGGTATGAGAGCCTGTGGACCGTCAGCCTCGACCGGCTCACCGCGCTGGTGGAAGAGGACGGCGGCCAATGAACACGCACATGAACATGAACAAACCACACCTCCCCAGCGTCACCATCGTCCGCCGCATCAAGGCGACTCCGGCAAAGATCTACGCGGCGCTCACCAAGCCCGAGCTGATGCTGCAGTGGTGGGGCCCCGACGCCGGGCCCACGCTCAAGGCCGAAGCCGACGTGCGCCCGGGCGGGCGCTTCAGCGTCGTGTTCCGCCTGCTCGACGGCAGCGAGCACAACCCCACCGGTGTCTACAAGGAAGTCGTCCCGGGCAAGAAGCTTGTTTTCACCTGGGAGTGGCCCGGCTCGCCCGAGCGCGAATCGCTGGTCACCTTCCGGCTGGAGCCCATCGACGGCGGCACCGAGCTGACGCTGGTCCACGAACAACTCCCCGAGGACGCGCGCAGCAGCCACGAGCAGGGCTGGAGCGGCTTCCTCGACAAATTGAACGCCTTCACTGGAGAAACCGAATGAACGAGCTGAGCATCTTCACCTTCGACTGGGTTCCCGAATTCCCGCGCGGCTATGTGCGCGACATCCGCCTGCGCTGGGCGCTGGAAGAGGCGGGCCTGCCCTACAGCGTCAAGGCCGTGCCGTTCAAGGACCGCGATGCCGGGCACTTCGAGCACCAACCCTTCGGCCAGGTGCCGTGGCTGACTGATGGCGACATCTCGGTCTTCGAAAGCGGCGCCATCCTGCTGCACCTGGGCGGCAAGAGTGAAGCGCTGATGCCCTCAGACCCGCGCGGCAGCAATGAAGTGAAGGAATGGCTGTTCGCCGCGCTCAATTCGGTGGAGATGGCCGCGCTGCCCCGGTTCATATTCATCACCTCCGGCGACAAGGGCGATACGCCCAGCCGCAAGGGCTTCGACGCCTTCCTCAAGCTGCGGCTCGGGCACATGGAAGCCGTGCTGGCCAAGCGCGAATGGCTTGCCGGGCCGTTCTCGGTGGCCGACATCGCCATGTCGGAAGTGCTGCGCCTGCTCGACCGCTTCGACGACCTGGCGCCATACCCCGCGTGCCGCGCCTATGTGGCCCGCGCCACCGCCCGCCCCGCGTTCGTGAAGGCCCACGCAGACCAGATGGCGCACTT
>CALRME020000477.1:0-3188 GCA_943369045.1 Sphingobacterium thalpophilum | reverse complement strand
GCCTGCGCGTCCAGTCCGGTCAGCGTTTCGAACAGCGTCATACCCGCCAGGTACGAGCCGTACTTGCTGGCGTGCAGGTTGTCGTCGAACCACAGGTTCACCTTGCCGCCGCCGTTCACGGTGCCCGTCGCGGTTTCGTTGGCGGTGTCGCGGATGGCCAGGCCCGAGGTCACGGCCGCCATGAAGGCCGTGCCCACCGGCGCCACGCCACGGAAGTCGGTGTTGGCGGCGGCCAGGTTGTTGTAGGCATTGGCCAGGTCGGTGGTCATGGCGTCCAGCGTCAGGTAGTAGGCCGTGGCTTGCGTGTCCAGCGTGGTGATGTTGCCGGTGCCGGAGTTGGCGCCGGTGTTGGGGCCGCTGGTGACCAGCGCCTTGTCGGTGAAGCGGTCCCAGGCGCCGGCCACCATGTCAGGCCTGGCCCAGGTGGCGTACAGGTACACGTCGGTCTCGGCGCTGGCATTGGCGTTGGCGGCGATGGTCGTGCCCGGGATGGTGGTGCTGTCGGCCGCGCCGGTGTGGATGTAGTCCTCGATCAGGTTCGAGTACTTCGTGAACTCGCCGATGTCGGCGTTCTGGCCGCCCGTGGTGGCCAGCGTGGCGCCGGTCGCGCCCGTGGTGCTGATGCCGAAGTCCGAATGGGTGGTGTTGCCTGCGAAGTAGCTGGCCGTGCCCGTCTCGGTGAAGTTGACGGTCAGTGCGCTGGTGGCGCTGCCGCTGCGGGTGAAGGTGTAGACCAGGTTCTGACCGGCGCTCTCGTACACGCCCGCGGCCGAGCTCAGGGCCAGCGTGATGTTGGGCAGGCTGGTGTCCACCCCGGCTGCGAAGTCGTCGTTGACGATGGTGCCGGTCACCGTGCCCTGGGTGCCGACGTTGTAGTTGGCGCTGGTGTTCAGTGCGAAGCGGATGGACTCGTCTACTTCCACCACCGCATCGGCGCGCGGGTCGTAGGTGACGCTGGCCGAGCTCTGTCCGGCCGGGATCACGATGGTGCCCGTGCCGCCGCCGGTGAACGAGATGCTGCCGGTCGTGGTGTTGGCGCCCGTGTTGCTGGCCAACACGAAACCATTGCCGCCGGAAAAGCGCGCGGAGCTGCCGGAGGTGCCGACCGCAACGGTGTTGTTGGTGGTCGAGCTGTAGAGCTCAACGTCACCGGCGGTTGCCAGCGGCGACGCCACTGACGGCTGGGTGCCATCGCGCGTGGGCGTGAAACTCACGGTCAGCGGGCTGGTCGTGGCGCCGGTGCGCGTGAAAGTGAACACCAGGTTGGCGTTCCCGTCCTCCAGCACCGAGCCGGTGGTTGCCAGCGTCACCGTCGGCAGGGCCGGGTTGGTCGTGGGGGCCGTCGGGTCGTCGTTGAGGATGGTGGTGCTGACGGCGCTGCTGGTGCCCACCCGGTAGCCGGCATTGCTGGCCAGCGTGAGGGCCAGGGTCTCGTCGTATTCCTTGGTGCTGTCGGACGTCGGCGTGATGACCAGGGTGGCGGTGGAGCTGCCGGGCGCAAACGTGATGGAGCCCGAGCCCCCGGGCAGCGGCTCGTCGGTCTGGTCCTGCAGCACCACCATGTCCCACTTCTGGCTGGCGATGTTGCCGCGCATGTCCCAGCCGGCAGGCGACGAGTTCTTGTAGTGGCCGGCGAGCGTGGCCGCGTTGCGGGTGGACAGCGACACGTCAAAGCCCAGGCCCAGCTGGTCGGCGAACTTGTCGAACAGGCCGGCCACGCCGCCCCAGTTGTGCGCCTCGTACAGGTTGGAGCCGCTCAGGTTGGCGAAGGTGCCGCCGCGGTCGGGCGAGGTCAGGTCGTGCACGCCGAAGGGGTTGGTCGTGGCGTTGTACGTGTTGTACGTCATGACCGGGTCGACACGCGCGAAGGTGGCGCTGTTGCCGACGAACAGCACCGGGTTGAACACGGTGGCGATGTCCACGGTGGAGGCCGCTGCGTGTGCATCGCCCTTGTTGCCCGAGGCGTCGCTGAAGCTGTCTTGCGCCACGGCGATGTGGGCGCCGGTGCTCAGGCTGGTGGCGGCGGTGGCGGTGAAGGTGGCCGTGCGGGTGAGGCCGGTGCCGCTCAGTGCGCCCAACGTGCCGTTGCTCACGGCGATGTCGGCCACGTCAAAGCTTGCGCCCGGGTCTTCGCTGAAAGTGAAAGTGAGGGTGGCTGTGTCGCCCGCCTGCAGCGCGGTGGCCGAGCTGGTGATGGCGAGCGTGGGCGCCTGCGTGTCGCCGGGGCCGGGGTCGGGCGTGGGTGCCGGTGCGGGGTCGGCATCGACGCCGTCGGCCACGTCGCCGACTTCCTGGCTTGCTGCTGCGGCGGTGAAGCCCGAGCCACTGAAGGTGTCGGAGGCGGCGTCGAAGTTGCCCGTCGCCATGGACGTTGTCGCGTCGGTGGCGGCCGAAGAAGCCTTGCCCAGCCCGCTGATGTCGCCCGATGCGTCGGCTGCGTCGTTGGCGGCGTCGATCACGTTGCTGATGTCACTCAGGTCGTCCGCGTCCAGCGTGGCGCCGCTGTCACCCGCGGCGTCCGAGACGATGCTGCTCAGGAACGAGGCGCTGGACAGGTCGGCCTGGCCGCCGCCGTCGGCTGCATTGGAGAGTGCGTCGGCGATGGAGTCGATGACGGTGTCGAATGAGGAGCCGGTGTCCGCTGCTTGCGGCAGGCCTGCACCATGGGGCACGGCTTTGGCCTTGGCGGCGTCCAGCGCGGCCGAGCCCACGTTGATGATGTTCATCAGCTTCACAGCCACCTTCTGGTAGGCCAGCGCTGTGGCTTTCTCCGCGGCGGAGGCGCGGCTGTTGGCCAGCACCGCCAGCGGGTCGTAGCTCAGAAGGTCGATGCCCGCGGGCAGGCGCAGCGCCTGGGTCAGCTTGGTAGTGGCCTGCTCCACGGTTTTGGATGTGCCCTTGTCGACCATGGCCTGGACCATGGTGGTGATGGGGTTGACCACGGTGCCGCCGCTCAATGAAGTGAGCATGCCCTTGAAGGCCTTCATGGTCAGCAGGTCGGTGCCGCCGGTGGCCACCAGCGTGCCCTGCACGTTGCTGGGGATGACGAAGCTGCCGCTGTTGTCGGTGGTGGTGGACCATTCGCCTGCATCCAGCCGGTGGTTGTTGTTGGCATCGGCGAAGACGGTCGCGCCCTTGACGTAACCGTCGACCACGCTGGAGGTGATGCCGGCGGCGCTGAGCTTGCT
>CALRME020000476.1:0-3199 GCA_943369045.1 Sphingobacterium thalpophilum | reverse complement strand
AAGGTCCTGCAGATCCGCTCGGTGGAATTCGCGGGCAAGTACCGTGTGCCGCTGCGTGTGCTGTCGAGCTTCACGCCCTGGGACATCGACATCGACGAGGAGGCCAAGTCCGGCACCCTGATCACTTTTGAGGAAGACGAACAAATGGAACAAGCCGTCGTATCCGGCATCGCATTCAACCGCGACGAGGCCAAAATCTCCATCCTGAGCGTGCCCGACAGGCCCGGCATCGCCTACAACATCCTGGGCGCGGTGGCCGATGCCAACATCGAAGTCGATGTGATCATCCAGAACATCTCCAAGGACGGCAAGACCGACTTCAGCTTCACAGTGCACCGCAACGACTATGCGCGCACCATCGATCTGCTCAAGAGCAAGGTGCTGCCGGCGCTGGGCACCGACCATATCGAGGGCGACACCAAGATCTGCAAGGTCAGCATCGTGGGCATCGGCATGCGCAGCCATGTGGGCATCGCCAGCAAGATGTTCCGCGCGCTGTCCGAAGAGGGCATCAACATACAGATGATCTCCACCAGCGAGATCAAGACTTCGGTGGTGATCGACGAGAAATACATGGAGCTGGCCGTGCGCGCGTTGCACAAGGCTTTCGACCTGGACCAGGCACCGGCCTGACCGGCGCCCGGTTCGGGCATAATTGCAGGCTCAGGAAACGTGACCGAGTGGCCGAAGGTGCTCCCCTGCTAAGGGAGTATGGGGTGTAGAGCCTCATCGAGGGTTCGAATCCCTCCGTTTCCGCCAGGCCTCCAATGCAACCCGCCCTCGTGGCGGGTTTTGCATTTGCGGGTTGTGGTGCATCGTTTCCCGCGCAGTGATTTCCGCTGACAAATCGCAGGTACTGCATTACAAGAAAAGCAGGGTCGGGTATGTTCATTGCTTACATAAATAAACATACACTTACACCGACCACCTGGTTTTCTCCGTGGAAACCCGGGGCTCGCTTCAAACCAATTTACAACGCTAGGACGGACTCATGAAACTGCTCTCCACACTCGCTGCCGCCATGCTGCTCGCAGCTGCCGGCACCTCGGCCATCGCCCAGGAATACAACAAGGTTCCCGCCGGTGACGCGCAATACCGCCAGTGCCTGTCGTACGCCAACAAGCTGTACGAAGGCGGCAACGAAAAGAGCCCTATCGCCGGCCAGTCCAAGGCGCAAGCCTGGTGCACCTGCCTGTGGAACGAGACGCCCGATGACTTCAAGGGCAACCTCGTGACCTTCTCGGAATCGAGCAAGGGCAAGGCCACCAACAAGACGTGCGAAAAGTACGCCGACTGGGGTTGATCCTTCACGCGGGCGCAAAGGCGCCTGCCTGAGACAATGCCGCCGCAAGGCGGCATTTTTATTTCCGCCGCCGCTGCCCCAGGAGCCTGCCTTGATCCCCGAATTCGCCAGCATCGTTGTCGCCGCACTGGCCTTCGCCGTCACCTTCGGCGTGGTGCGCTATGTGGTCAGCCTGCGGGCGAAGAAGAAAGCGAAGCAGGCGAGCGACGATGACCGCAAGCAGCAGAGCCGCCAGGTGCGGCGTGCGCGGGAGCGCAAAGGCCCGCGCTGAAGGGGGCCGAACCGTTGCGGGGCGGCAGTTGCAGGCCGTAGGAAGCGGCAGTGACGGCCAGGATCACCGGAAGGCGCTGCAGGATGGAGTGGGTCTTCTTGTCGTTCATGGTTTGTCCCCGGAAACTACGCGGGTGAGTATCCATTCGCAACGAGGCACCGGTGTGACAGCAGTGCGCGGCAAATGAGGTAAGACCCGTCCGACACCGGCCGGGCCGCCTCACTTCAGGCGGGTGCCGGCTTGAGGTTGCCCAGCTTCCACGCGGCCACCTGCCGCACCAGGATGGGAATCACAAGCGCCGCGCCGATCAGCGTGACGACCAGTCCCGGCGCTATCAGCAGCAGCGCCGCCGCCAGACAAAGCGCCTGTTCCCAGCGCTTCATCTCGACCAGGAAGAACTTCGAAAGCGCCGCCGCCAGCGCGACGATCCCCAGGATGCAGCCCACAAAGGTGATCGAGAAGTCATACCAGGTGAAGCCCTTGGCCACCAGCAGCAGCGAGGGCGAGAACACGAACACGAAGGGCACCAGCACCTTGGCCAGCCCCAGGCGGAAGGCCATGTTGCCGGTCTTGAACGGGTCGCTGCCCGCCATGCCTGCGGCCGCATAGGCCGCCAGCGCCACAGGCGGCGTGATGTCGGCCAGCACGCCGTAGTAGAAGACAAAGAAGTGCGCCACCAGCGGCTCCACACCCAGCTGCACCAGCGTCGGCGCGGCCACCGTCACCATGATGATGTAGTTGGCCGTGGTCGGAATGCCGCAGCCCATCAGGATGCAGACTGCCCCCGTCATCACCAGCGCCGCGAACAGCGTGAGGCCCTGGGTGCTCGCCATGTACGAGGGAATCACGGCGGACAGCCCGCCGGCGATCACCGAAGCCCACGAGGTGATGATGTAGCTGATCTTGAAGCCCACCCCCGTCAGCGTGACCACGCCGATCACGATGCCCACCGTGGCGGCTGCGGCGCCAACGGCCAGCGCGTACTTGGCGCCGGTCTCAAACGCTTCAACCAGCACGCCATGCTGGATTCGCCCGGTGATGCCCGCCAGCTTCCAGCCCGCCAGCGCAATGCCCACAGCCACGGCAAACAGGCCCAGCTTGATCCACTCGCTTTGCTGGCCCAGGTCGGCGAAGGCGATCACGGCCAGCAGCAGGTGCAACACGACCATCAGCCCCCAGTTCTTCGCGCTGTTGCCGCTGTTGCGCGTCGTCAGGCCGATGATGGCGCACGACGAGATGCCGGTGAAGGCGGCCAGGTAGGGCGTGCGGCCCGAGACCAGGATGGCGATCAGCAACAGCAGGGGAATCAAGGTGGGCCAGCGCTGGCGCAGCGATTCCTTGAGCTTTGGCATTTCCTCTTCGGTCAGGCCGCGCAGGCCGAAGCGCTTGGCCTCGAAGTGCACCTGCATGAACACGCCGAAGAAGTGCATGAAGGCCGGGATCACCGCCGCGGCAATGATGGTCTGGTAGGGCACGTTCAGGAATTCGATCATCAGGAAGGCCGCAGCCCCCAGCACCGGCGGTGTGATCTGCCCGCCGGTGGACGACGCGGCTTCCACCGCAGCGGCGAATTCACGCCGGTAGCCCACGCGGATCATCGCGGGAATGGTCAGCGAGCCCACCGT
>CALRME020000475.1:0-3217 GCA_943369045.1 Sphingobacterium thalpophilum | reverse complement strand
GGAATCAGCGCGATGAAGAGGGCCGCCGACAGGTAGAAGATGTCGCTGGCCGCCAGCATGAAGGCCTGCTGGTCCACCAGCCGGTTGATTTGTGCCAGCGCCTGCTCGGCCGTCAGCCCCGAGGCCTGCAAGCCCGCGAGCGTTGCCTGCGCAGCCGGGTTGCCCAGGTTCACCGCCTCGGCCAGCTGCGAGTGGTGCAGCGCGGCGCGGCTTTCCCACAGCGTGGTCGAGATCGAGGTCCCCATGGCGCCGGCCGTAATGCGTACGAAGTTGGTCAGCCCCGATGCGGCCGGCATGCGGTCGGGCGTGAGGCCGGACATGGTGATGCCCATCAGCGGTATGAAGAAGAACGCCATTGCCACGCCCTGGATGATGGTGGGGATGATGATGGTATTGAAGTCGGCCGACGTGTTGAAGTTCGAGCGCATCCACAGGACCAGCGCGAACACCAGGAAGGCAAAGGTGGCGTACTTGCGCGGGTCGACCGTGGCCACGGTCTTGCCCACGAAGGGCGAGAGCACCAGCGCCATCAGCCCGACCGGGGCCATCACCATGCCGGCGTCGGTGGCGGTGTAGCCCATGAACTGCTGCAGCCACAGCGGCAGCAGCACCACGTTGCCGAAGAACAGGCCGTAGGCGATCGAGGTGGACAGCGTGCCGGCCCAGAAGTTGCGCCGCGCAAACAGGCGCAGGTCCACTACCGGGTGGTCGTCCGTCAGCTCCCAGATCACGAAAAAGCCCAGGCCCACGGCAAATGTGACGGCCAGCGCCACGATCAGCGGCGAATGGAACCAGTCGTGTTCCTTGCCCAGGTCCAGCATCATCTGCAGCGAGGCGATCCAGACCACCAGCAGCGTCAGGCCCACGGTGTCGATCGGCAACTTGTGCGTGACGCTCTCGCGCTTGCGGTACAGCGTCCAGGACGCGAGCGCCGCGGCGATGCCCACGGGAATGTTGATGTAGAAGATCCAGGGCCAGGAGATGTTGTCGGTAATCCAGCCGCCCAATAGCGGCCCCATGACCGGCGCCACCAGCGTGGTCATGGCCCACATCGCCATCGCCAGGCCCGCCAGCGCACGCGGGTAGCTGGCCAGCAGGAGCGACTGCGACAGCGGGATCATGGGCCCGGCAACGAAGCCCTGCAGCGCACGGAAGGCGATCAGCGTGGTCATGTTGGGCGCCAGGCCGCACAGCCAGGAGGCGATGACGAACAGGATCACGCTGGTCACGAACAGGCGCACCTGCCCGAAGCGCTGCGACAGCCAGCCCGTCAGCGGCACCGCGATGGCGTTGGCCACCGCGAAGCTGGTGATGACCCAGGTGCCCTGGTTGGGGCTGACACCCAGGTCGCCCGCGATGGCGGGCAGCGAGACGTTGGCGATCGACGTGTCCAGCACGTTCATGAAGGTGGCGGCCGACAGGGCCACCGTGCCCCACATGCGGGCCGAACCTTCCAGCGGCGCGTGCGCAGCGGCCGGGGCGGGAGCTGTAGCCATGATCAGTTGGTGGCAGCGGCCACAGGCGCCTTGGCAACCGCGGGTGATGCGGCAGCAGCGCCCATCACGGCGCGGCTGCCGCGGCCCATGTTGGCGGCGATCACGCGTCGCACTTCGGTGTCAGCGGCGGCATCGGATGACTGGAAAGCCTGGGTCTGCGCGATCGCGGCGGTGCTCGGCGCATCGGCCAGCGTCTTGCCATCGAGCTTGCTCACGTCCACCTCCACGTCCATCGACAGGCCCACGCGCAGCGGGCTCTTCGCCACTTCATCGGCGTTGAGCGCAATGCGCACCGGCACCCGCTGCACCACCTTGATCCAGTTGCCGGTGGCGTTCTGCGCCGGCAACAGCGCAAAGGCCGCACCGGTGCCCGCACCCAGCCCGGCGACGGTGCCGGAGTACTCGACCTTTTTGCCGTAAACGTCGGCGGTGAGCTTGACGGGCTGGCCCAGGCGGATCTTGCGCAGCTGCACTTCCTTGAAGTTGGCATCGACCCAGACCTGCTTGAGCGGGATGATGGACATCATGGGCGTGCCGGCTGCAACGCGCTGGCCCAGCTGCACGGTGCGTTTGGCAACGTAGCCATCGACCGGCGCCGGCAAGGCTGCCCGTTGCGTTGCCAGGAAGGCTTCGCGCACCTTGGCACTCGCGGCCTGCACGCTGGGGTGCTGCTCGACTGTCGTGCCTTCGGTCATGGCCTGGTTGCTGGCGAGCTGTTCGCGCGCCGCCGTCACGCCGGCCTGCGCCGCCGCCATCGCGCTGCGGGCATTGGCCAGCTGGCTTTGCGCGTGGTTGAGTTCTTCCTTCGACACGGCGCCGTGGCCGGCGAGCGACTGGCGGCGGTTCAGGTCGTCGTTGGCGCGGGCGATGTCGCTTTCGGTCTTTGCCACATCGGCCTGGCGCAGCGCGACCTGCGCGGACAGCGAGCCGTTGTTGGCGTACAGCGTACGCACCTGGCGCACCGTCTGCGCGAGGTTGGCCTCGGCCTGGTCCAGGGCCACCTTGGCATCGGCGGGGTCAAGCCGCACCAGCGGCTGGCCGGCCTTCACGAAGTCGGTGTCGTCGGCCAGGATGGCCATCACGGTGCCGCCGATCTGCGGCGTGATCTGGATCACGTTGCCCTGCACGTAGGCGTTGTCGGTGGTCTCGTAGTGGCTGGCGACCAGCCATTCGTAAGCGGCCCAGCCCAGGCCGGCGACCACAACCACGCTGGCCAGCGCGGTGAGGGCCTTGCGGCGCGGGTTGGCGGCCGCGGGCGTGGCGGCTTGTGCCGTGACGGGAGAGGATTGTGCGGTGGTGCTCATGGTGTATCCCGGAAATGTTGTTTCTTACTTTTGTGCGGTGGTCGTGGCGGGTGCAGCGATGGGCTGCCAGCCCCCGCCCAGGGCGCGCGCCAGGCCCACTTGTGCGTCGAGCGCGCGGGCTGCCAGGTCAACGCCGAGGCGGCGCTGGTTGAGCACGGCCGATTCGGCGCTGAGCACGTTCAGGTAGTTGCCCAGGCCCGCCTTGTAGCGCTGCACGGCGATGTCGTAGGCGCCCTCTGCCGCTTCCTGCGCCGCGCGCTGCTCCGTCTGCTGGCGAGTGACGGACTGGCCCGAAGCCAGCTGGTCGGCCACTTCGCGCACTGCGTCGATCACTGCGCCGTTGTAGCTTTCGACCGCCGCGTCCAGGTCGGCGGTCTTGCCGCGCAGGTTGGCGCGCAGGCGGCCGCCCTCGAAGAT
>CALRME020000474.1:0-3225 GCA_943369045.1 Sphingobacterium thalpophilum | reverse complement strand
CCTCCGCGCTCACATGGTCCGCCGCCAGCACCAGGTCGCCTTCGTTCTCGCGGTCTTCCTCGTCAACCAGGATCACGATGCGGCCAGCCTTCATGTCGGCAACGATCTCTTCAACGGGTGAAATCGCTACGGGGGAGGGGGCAAGTGCTGCGCTCATGCGGTGGCTTTCGTGGTGAGCGCGGCGGGGCCGAGCATGCGTTCGACGTAGCGCGCGATCAGGTCGATCTCGAGGTTCACGCGGCTGCCGGGTTTGAGGGAATGCAGCGCCGTGTTCTCGACGGTGTGCGGGATGAGGTTGATGCTGGCTTGCGTGCCGGCATCGGAGTCGGTGATCGAGTTGACCGTGAGGCTCACACCATTGACAGTGATCGAGCCCTTGTAGGCCAGGTATTTGCCAAGCGCTCGCGGTGCCAGGACGCGCAGTTCCCAGCTTTCGCCGACCTGCGCGAAGTGCGTGACGCTGCCGATGCCGTCCACATGGCCGGAAACGATGTGCCCGCCCAGCCGGTCGTGCGCGCGCAAAGCCTTTTCGAGGTTGACCGGGCCGGGCTCGGCGAGGCCGGCGGTCTTGTCCAGCGATTCGGCCGAAATGTCGATGGTGAAGCTGCTGGCGGGTAGGTCGAGCGAGGTGACCGTCATGCAGGCGCCATTGAGGGCAATGCTGTCCCCCAGACCCACGTCGTCGAGGTAGCCGGCGGGCGTCTCGATGTGGAGCCGCTTGCCGTGCTGTAAAGAGCTTCCCAGGCCGTGGACTGCGGCGATGCGCCCCACGCCGGTGATGATTCCGGTGAACATCCCGTTATTTTCGCAGGTAAATGAAATGCCCTTCAGGGCAAACCCTTAGAAACTGTCGCGTCCGGGAATTCGGGCAAGGATTCTGAGGTCGGGCCCAATGCGTTCGACCGACTGGTATTGCAGCTCAATGGCCTGCGAAAGCTCGCTCAAGGGCCCAAAACTGGCGATGCCCGCGCCGCCCTGGCCTAGCAGTTTGGGCGCGAGGTAAACCAGGAACTCGTCCACCAGGCCCTCGCGCACCAGCGAGCCGTTGAGCTTGTGTCCGGCTTCCACATGCAATTCATTCACTTCACGCTGCGCCAGGTCGCGCAACATGGCAGCCAGGTCTACTTTCCCGCCCTCGCCGGGCAAGTAGATGACGGTGGCGCCGCGCGCTTCCAGCGCGGCCTGCCTGGCCGCATCGGGCTGTGCGGCATAGATGAACAGCTTGCGCCCTTCGATGAACAATCTGGCGTCCACCGGCGTCTCCAGCCGGCTGTCGACCACCACCAGGTGAGGCTGGCGCTGGGTTTCCACGTGCCGCACGTCCAGGCGCGGGTCGTCTTCCAGCACTGGGCCCACGCCGGTCAGCACCGCGCTCGCTCGCGCCCGCCACGCATGGCCGTCGGTGCGGGCGGTCTCTGACGTGATCCATTGGCTCGCGCCGCTGTCCAGTGCGGTGCGCCCGTCCAGTGAGGCTGCAGCTTTCATCCGCACCCAGGGCGTCTTGCGCAGCATGCGGCTGAAAAAACCGATGTTCAGTTCGCGTGACTCAGCGGCTCCGGGGCCAACCTCGACTTCAATGCCCGCGGCACGCAGGCGGGCGAAACCCTGCCCGGCGACCAGCGGGTTCGGGTCGGCCAGCGAAGCGACCACCTTGCGGATGCCGGCGGCTGCCAGCGCGTCGCAGCAGGGGCCTGTGCGGCCCTGATGCGAACAGGGCTCCAGAGTCACATAGGCGGTGGCGCCGCGCACGTCGTGCCCGCGGGCGGCGGCGTCGCGCAATGCCATCACTTCGGCATGCGCACCGCCGGCCTCCTGGGTATGGCCCTGGCCGAGCAGCTTTGAAGAGGCGTCCAGCAGGACGCAACCGACGCGCGGATTGGGTGCGCTTTTGTTCAGGGAAAGCTGGGCGAGGGCCAGCGCTGTGGCTATCGCCGGCGCGACGGGCTCACTTCCAGCAGGCATCTCGCTGGGCGCTGGTCGCCGCGGTGCCACCGATGATGTTGCCCCGGATGCCGCTGGAGTTCAGCGTGTACATGCCGCAGGTGTCGGCCGCCATCGGTGAACCGGTGATGGGCGCCATGGTGAGGGTATAGGCGGTCGCCGTCAGCGTCGCGGTGTAGTTCCCGGCCGTGGTGATCGCGTTATTCAACTGGTAGATGGCGGTGCCATCTGACGGCGACTGCTTGATTGACGTCGCCATCTGGGTCACCGACGTGCCTCCCGAGCGGTCAACGTCAAAGCGGTCGTTGGCCGCATAGAAGCGCTGCATGAACTGCGAGACCTGCAGCAGCGACGTTCTTGCATCTGCCCGGCGGGCCTTGGCCACGTAGGAGGTGTAAGCCGGTATCGCGATGGCCGACAGGATGCCTACGATGGCGACAGTGATCATCAGCTCAATGAGCGTGAAGCCCCGGGTGCTGCTGCGGTCAGTTTTCATGCGTTTTTTCCTTGTCCTCGTCTATGCGCCTCATCAGCGCAGGAACAGCTGGCGCCAGGCTCGCTTGTTGATCGTCTTGTTGGTTGCGCAACTGATGAGCCCGGTCTTGCAAAGGTCCACCTTGGTCTGGATGGCGTCGCCGCTCGATCCGATGATGAAGATGTCCTTGCTGGTCGTCGTGCTGGTGGATTGTCGCTCAACCGCGATGTCGCGGCCGTCGGCCGATGTGCTGTAGCCGGTCGCGGCAAACACGTCGTTCGAATCCACGTTGCCATCACCATTGGTGTCGAGCAGGTTGGTCTGCAGGGAGCCGCCGGTGAGCGAATCGATGATGTAGTTGTAACCCACACCCGGTGATCCGGCCGTACAGGGGTCGCTGCTGGTTGCCCCAGGCAGGATGGTATCGACCCGTACTGCCCGTGCAACGAACTGGTCAACCGGGTAAATGGTCCGTTGCCCGGCGTAAGGCAGGTTGAAGCGCCAGCCGTTCTTTGTCGTCCAGTCGATCGGGTTGGAAGAAATCGAGAAATAGGTCACCACCTGGGTGGACGTGGTGTCGTCGAAGGCGGTGATCACGCGGTTGACCGTGAGTGACTGTTGCACCGTCTGCAGCACCATTGTCGACGTGCTGGAGATGCCCACGCCAAACGTCGGAGAGCCGAACGTAACCGTGTCACGCATGCCATAGGCGCTCTGGATGCTGGTGACCGTCACGTCCGAGTTCTCGAAGAACTTGCCGGTTCCGGCTGCAACGAGGTAGCCGCCATTGGGATGGTCGATGACGAACG
>CALRME020000473.1:0-3249 GCA_943369045.1 Sphingobacterium thalpophilum | reverse complement strand
GACACCGCCGTCCACGATGTCCTCCTTGCTCTTCATGCGGCCGTCCTTCAGATAGCCGGCCATTTCGGCCACTGCCAGGTGATAGCGGTCGGCGTAGTCGAATACCACGATGCCTTCCATGCGTGCGCGGTTGACCAGCAGGCTCAGGTAGTTCTTCGGGCCCTGAACCGCGGTGGTGTTGTTGTACTGGCTGATCGCGCCACAGATGATGATTCGCGCGCCGCGGCCGATGCGGGCCAGCACGTCGTCCAGGATCTCGCCGCCCACGTTGTCGAAGTAGATGTCCACGCCCTTGGGGCAGTGTTCCTTGAGGCCCGCCTTGACGTTGCCGGCCTTGTAGTCGATGCAGGCGTCAAAGCCCAGCTCGTTGACCACCCAGTCGCACTTGGACTGGCCGCCGGCGATGCCCACCACGCGGCAGCCCTTGATCTTTGCCAGCTGGCCCACGGTCTGGCCGACGGCGCCCGCCGCACCCGAGACCACCACCGTTTCGCCCGGCTTGGGCATGCCCACGTCCATCAGGCCGAAGTAGCCGGTCATGCCCGGCATGCCCAGCACGTTCATCCACTGCGTCATGGTGCCGGCCCGCAAGTCGATCTTGAACAGGCCGTTGCGGCGCACCTGGTCGCCGGGCACCAGCATGTATTCCTGCACGCCCAGCGTGCCCGAGACGATGTCGCCCACGGCAAAGGCCGGGTTCTTCGAGGCGACGACCTTGCCGACGCCGCCGGCCCGCATCACCTCGCCGATGCCCACCGGCGGGATGTAGCTCTGGCCGTCGTTCATCCAGCCGCGCATGGCCGGGTCCAGCGACAGCGCCAGGGTCTTGATGAGCACCCCGCCTTCGCCGGGCTCGGCCACGGCCTCGGTGGTGTTTTCCCAGTTCTCCTGCGTGGGCGTGCCCACGGGACGCTTGGCCAGGCGGACCTGGTGGTTGACGAGGGATGCGAGTGTGCTCATGTTTGTCTCCGTGTGCCGGGGAATCCGGGAAAGGTCAGCGATGTTAGCCAGCGCATGACAGCGGCGCGGTTGCGCACGCGACAGCTGTCCAGAGAGGCCTCCCTATGCTTGAATGACATCAAACGCTACAGGAGACAACCATGGCCGCTGCAAAAGATCCGGATGTGCAAACCGTGCTGGTGACAGGCGCTTCATCGGGCATAGGCGAGGCGATGGCGCGCTGCTTCGCCCAGGCCGGTTTCCACCTCGTGCTCGTCGCCCGCAGCACTGGCAAGCTGCAGTCGCTGGCCGATGAGCTGGCGGCCTTGCATGGCGTCAAGGCCTGGGTCGAGACGGCCGATCTTGCAAAGCCCGGCGCCGCCGCCGCGCTGGCCGCCGCGATGCGCCGCAAGCGCCGGACCATAGACGTGCTGGTCAACAATGCCGGCGTGCTGGAGCAGGGGCCATTCACACGCATGAAGGGCGCGGCCGTGCAGCAGATGATCGACCTGAACGTGACTGGCCTCACGGCCCTTATCGGCGAGTTCGCGCCGGCGATGGCCGGGCGCGGGCGGGGCCGGGTGTTGAACGTCGCATCGATCGCAGCCTTCCAGCCCGTGCCGACACTGGCGGCCTATGCGGCCACCAAGGCCTATGTGTTGTCGCTGACCGAATCGCTGGCCGAGGAGTTCAAGGGCACGGGCGTCACGATGACCGCGCTGTGCCCCGGCATCACCGCCACCAACATGCTGGCCGGCGCGCAGGGCGCCAATGAGCGGCTGGGACAGTTGCCCGGATTTTTGATCGGGGACGTCGACGATGTGGCGCGCCAGGGCTTTGAAGCCTGCATGAAGGGCGAGGTGATTTGCGTGCCGGGCGTCATCAACCGCGCTGCGATGATCGCCTCGCGCAGCACGCCCAAATGGCTCGTACGGCGCATCGGCGGCATGCTGGGCCGCAAGTCGCTTTAGGCGTCCCTGCAAACCTGTCAGTAGAGCTGGTGCGGACGCCTGGCAAGGCCCCCTTTTTTTTCGGCCCTGTGCTGTAATGAATTCAGAGGGGACAACGACTCATTCCCAAGGAGGCCTTGCCGATGCCCGTGATTCCGTCGTCCGTCCATACAACAAGCTTTCCGGACCATTCTTCGCGCGACCCGCTAGCGCAGCGCTACGCGCAGGTCCGCACCCACAGCACGGCACTTGCCGCGCCGCTTTCCGCCGAAGACCAGTGCATCCAGTCCATGCCCGATGCCAGCCCCACCAAGTGGCACCTGGCCCATACCAGCTGGTTTTTTGAGGCCGTGGTACTGCAGGCGCATTGCGCCGGTTACAAACCTTTCGATGTGCGCTTTTTCCACCTCTTCAATTCGTATTACGAGTCGTTGGGTCCACGCCATCCCCGGCCCCAGCGCGGCCTGCTGACGCGGCCTTCGGTCGATGAAGTGCATGCGTACCGCGCGCATGTCGACTCAGCCATGCAGGCCTTCATGGCCGATGCCGATGGTGCTGCGTGGGAAGCGTCTGCTGCGCTCATTGAGCTGGGCCTCAACCACGAGCAGCAGCACCAGGAACTGCTGCTGACCGATATTCTTCACGCGCTGTCGTGCAACCCCTTGCTGCCCGCGTACCAGCCGGCCGACGCTCCCGCATTGCGGCTGGCCACGACCACGCCGGCGCTGCAGTGGATTGACATGCCCGGCGGTGTTGTTCAGGCCGGCCACACCGGCGATGGCTTTGCCTTCGACAACGAAACGCCGCGCCATGACGTGCTGCTGCAGCCTTTCCAGATAGCAGACCGGCTCGTGACCTGCGGCGACTTCGCGCAGTTCATCGCCGATGGCGGGTACCAGCGCCCGGCGCTGTGGCTCTCCGATGGCTGGGCGGCCGTCAAGGCCAATGGCTGGCAGGCGCCGGCTTACTGGATCGCGCCGAATGACCCGCGCGCGCCGCTGGCGCACTGGCAGGTGTACGGTCTCAACGGTGTGCGCCCGCTCGATGCGTCGGTGCCGGTATCGCAGCTGAGTTTTTACGAAGCAGCTGCCTACGCCGAATGGGCTGGCGCGCGCCTGCCCACCGAGTTTGAATGGGAAGCAGCCTTTGGTGCGCCCGGCATCACACAGATGACGGGGCATGTCTGGCAATGGACGCGCTCTTCCTACGACCCGTACCCGGGTTTCCGGCCCATGTCCGGCGCCGTCAGCGAATACAACGGCAAGTTCATGGTGGGCCAGCTGGTGCTGCGCGGCAGCAGCCTTGCCACGCCAGCGGGCCACGGCCGGCCGACCTACCGCAACTTTTTCCCGCCGGCCGC
>CALRME020000472.1:0-3253 GCA_943369045.1 Sphingobacterium thalpophilum | reverse complement strand
CAGGCGCCGCACCGGCAAGGCGCTGCTGGACGCGCTGCAGCAGCTGGAGTTCGTGGCCGTTCGCACGCATGCCGACACGCTGCGCATCCTGCAGCTGCTCAACCTGGAAGACCGCCTGCGCCTGACCACCGAGCACTTCATGGTGCTGCCGTCCATCGTCCGGGCGACAGATCTGGCCGTGGTGATGCCGCGCAACATCGCGGAGGGCTTTGCGCTGGAAGGCGGCTACGCCATCGTCGACGCCAACCTGCCGCTGCGTGATTTCGCGGTGTCGCTGCACTGGAGCAAGCGGTTTGAGACCGACCCGGGCAACCGCTGGCTGCGCCAGGCCATGGTCACGCTCTACAAGTCCTGAGGCCAATGGCACACTCATCCCATGTCAACGCCTGAACTCAAGCTCGCCGTCATCGATGTAAAGCCCGGCGCAGCGATGGAAAGCCAGTCGGGCCTGCAACTGCTGCGCCCGCGCATCTATGGTGCCTGGATGGAACCGCCCGGCGCGAAGAAGGTCGCGGCCATCGTCATGCACCCGGCCAGCAACTTCATGGGTCACTACCTGATCGCGCCGCTGGCGGCGCGCGGCGTGGCCTGCATGGGGCTCAATTCGCGCTACGCCGGCAACGACACGCTGCTGCTGATGGAGCGGGTCATCCAGGACCTGGGCGCGGGCGTGAAATTCCTGCGCGAGCAGGGCTACGACCAGGTGGTGTTGATCGGCAATTCGGGCGGCGCATCGCTGTCGGCCTTCTACCAGGCTCAGGCGGAGAAGCTCACCATTGAGGCCATGCTCGACGGCGACCCCGCCGGCCTGTCGCCTGAGGATCTGCCGCCGGTTCAGGGCCTTGCCCTGTGCGCCGCGCACGAAGGCCGCTCCACGCTGATGCGTAACTGGATCGACCCGTCCGTCATCGACGAGCATGACGCGCTGGCTGCGGACCCGTTTGTGGACATGTACGACCCGGCCAATGCACCACCGTTCACCCAGGAGTTCCTGCAGCGGTTCAAGGCTGCGCAGGCGGCCCGCCTCTCGCGCGTCGAGGCCTGGGTCGAGAAGAGGCTGCAGCTGCTGCGCAACCAGAAGGCGCCCGGCAGCGCCCGCGACGAAACCTTCGTCATCTACCGCACCCACGCCGACCCGCGTTGCCTGGACCTGTCCATCGATGCCAACGACCGGCAACTGGGCAGCGTCTGGGGCAATGGCGCGGCCGGTGCGCGCGCCGTGAATTACGCTGCCAGCCAGATGGGGCGCATCACTTCGCTCACGGCCTTCCTGTCCCAGTGGTCATCGAAGAGCCGCGCGGATGGGCCTTCAAACCTGGCGAAAACCAGCGTGCCGACGCTGCTGTGCACTTACACGGCCGACCAGTCGACCTTTCCGAGTACGCAGGCGGCTTGGCTGGAGGCAGGCGGGGCGCGCATCCGCAATGTCGACGTGAAGGGCGGCAACCACTACCTGGCAGGACAGCCTGAACTGGTGGCGCAAGTGGCCGACGAGATGGCCGGCTGGATTCACGCCATCTGAGCCGCTGTCAGTCATTTCCGTACACGCGGCCGCGCCAACGCGACACGCAGGCCGAAGACATGTGCTGACAGAAGCGGGGCCGGCCAGGACCCAATATTGGCTCCATGAAAATCCTAGACCTCATCCATGTGACCTTCGCCCGTGCTTTCTACGGCTGGGCGATGCGTGAAATCGATCCCATGCACCCCGATGTGCCACGGATCCTGCTGAGGCAGAAGGAACTGGCCGACAAGGCCAACCGCATGTTCGCGTAGAGCTTCGTCGTAGGAGCGAACGCACAGGGGCAGGCGCGCTTGGCCTGCGCTTTCAGCCTTGCCGCAGGCCTAAGGTTGAATCTTCTTCCACCAACCACAGAGGTATCACCATGAACAAGGACCAAGTCAAGGGCAAGGCCAAGGAAATCGCCGGCGAAATCCAGGAACACACCGGCCGCCTGGTGGGCAGCGAGAGCCAGGAAGCCAAGGGACATGCCCGCGAACTCGCGGGCAAGATCCAGAAGAAGACCGGTGACGTCGAGGAAAAGCTCGACGACATCGCCGACAAGTCTGAATAAGCAGCGGAATAAAACACCCGCAATCGCACAAGCAGGGCTGGTGCGGCTCCCAGGCCAGAAATGGCCGGGAAGCCGCGCCAGCCCTGCTTACTTGCGTTGGGCTTATTCCATCAGTTCCAGCACCGCATCGGCAAAAACACGTGGCACTTCCTGCGGCATGTTGTGGCCCACACCGGGCACCACGCGATGCGAACGGCCGCCGGTGAAGCGGTGGGC
This sequence comes from Sphingobacterium thalpophilum, assembly GCA_943369045.1. Lineage (GTDB taxonomy): Bacteria > Pseudomonadota > Gammaproteobacteria > Burkholderiales > Burkholderiaceae_C > Ramlibacter. Next base: position 962 of record CALRME020000472.1, on the reverse strand, counting down.
ATGGGCTGAGGCAGCTGCCGGCGGGCGAACGCCATCGTCGGCGCCGTCGAAGGTGATGGTGGGCACCGTGATCGAAGGTTGCGCGGCCAGCCGCTCTTCGATTTCCTCATAGGCCGGGTCGCCCAGCACCAGGTCGAAGCGGTGACGGTACGACTGGATCACCACCTCTACAAAATCGGGGTTATCGAAGGCCGGGGCAGAGCGCTCGAAGGTCGCGTCGTCAAACGCCCAGGTCGGTGACCACAGCCGCCACAGCAGTTTGATGAAGCCTCGCCTGTCCTTCTCCAGCCCCGCGCGCCCGCGCTCGGAATGAAAGTAGTACTGGTACCAGAGGCTGTGCTCGTTGGCCGGCGTGTCCGGCTCCATCGCGCGGGCAATGTTCTGGATGTTGTAGCTGTTGAACGAGACCAGGCCGGCGCAACGTTCGGGCCAAAGTGCCGCCACCACACAGGCGGCACGCCCGCCCCAGTCGTAACCTGCCAGCGTGGCCCGGTCTATCTTCAATGCGTCCATCAGCGCCAGCAGGTCCGCGCCCAATGCGGCTTGCTCACCCGATCGCGGCGTGTCCGGCGACAGGAAACGCGTCGGCCCGAAGCCGCGAAGGTACGGAACGATCACCCGGCAACCTGCCTGCGCAAGCATGGGCGCGACTTCCTCGTAGGTGTGCACGTCGTACGGGAAGCCGTGCATCAGGAACACGGGCGGGCCGTCGGCCGGGCCGTGTTCGAGGTAGGCGATGGACAGGGGACCGGCGGTGATCTGCTTCATCAGCTCATTTTCAGGGCGGAAAGCACGCATTCTGCCGTCGCGGGCGCCTCCAGCCGGGCGGGGCCTGCCGCGCCGCCTGTGCCCGTAGCCGAGCTCACCGCCTCTCGAAGCGCCTCCCACACGCTGATCGCCAGCATGAAGGGCGGCTCACCCACGGCCTTGCTGCCGCCTACGTTGTCCTCACGGTTGGCCTC
>CALRME020000471.1:0-3256 GCA_943369045.1 Sphingobacterium thalpophilum | reverse complement strand
GGCCGGGCCCACGCCCCACTGCTGGCTGCCGGCGTCGAGCAGGCGGCCCAGGCCGATGCTGGAGAAGCCGGCGAAGGCCACCAGGTTGATGTTGGGATAGAACTGGGTCTTCGCGTTGACCACGTCCTTGCCGGCGGCTTCCACGCGCCAGCGGGCGGCTGCCACATCGGCGCGGCGGCCCAGCAGGTCGGCCGGGATGGCGGCGGCGCTGCCCATGGGCTTGAGGCCCTTCAGCGCGACCGGCTTGATGGACTCGGCCAGCCTGGGCTCACCGGCCAGCGCGGCCAGCGCATTGCGCTGCAGGGTGGCCTGCTCGGACAGGGCCTCGATCTGCTGGCGCGCTTCGGGCAGAGAACCTTCGGACTGGCGCAACTCCAGTCGCGTGTCCAGGCCTGCGTTGACACGGTCGCGCACCAGACGCAGCGTTTCTTCGCGTTGCGCCACGGTGCGGCGCGCCACCTCGAGCTGGTCGTTGATGCGGGCGAGCTGGAAGTAGCCGCGCGCCACGTTGCTGGCCAGCAGCACGCGGGCCGCATCGGCATCCGCCTGGGCAGCCTGCACGGCGCCCAGGGCCGAATCGAGCGCCGCGCGATTCTTGCCAAAGAAATCGAGCTCCCAGCTGGCCGACAGCTGCAAGGTGCCGGTGTCGCGGATGGAGCCGGCCAGGGGCGCAGGCACAGCGCCATTGCTGGTGTACTTCTGGTGCGTGATGTCCAGGCCGGCGTTGACCTGCGGCAGCATGGTGGCGTCGGCCACTTCCGTGACGGCCTGCGCACGCGCCAGGCGGGCTTGCGCGACCTTGAGGCTGGGGTTGGACGCCAGGGCTTGCGCCACGAGCGTGTTCAGCTGTTCGTCGCCGAATTCGCGCCACCATTGCGCGGCGACAGAGGGGGCGGATGCGGCATTGGCTGCCAGGCCGACGGAGGCGCCGTCGCGCAGGCTGGCCTGCGGCGTGATGCCGGACATGTCGGCGCAACCGGCCAGCGCGAGTGCAGCAGCCAGTGAAATGAGGGTCTTGTTAAACATGCGCTTCTTCTTCGGTCTGCAGGGTCTGGGCATTGGCCAGCACGCGGGCCAGCAAGCCCTTGAGCGTCTTCCACTCCTCTTCGGAGAAACCGGAAAGGCACTGGTTTTGCAAGGTGCTGAGCAGCTCGGGAATGGCGGAGGCGGCTTCCTTGCCTTCGGGCGTGAGTTCAAGGTTGACCACGCGGCGGTCGTCGGGCGAGCGGGTGCGGCGGCACAGGCCCTTGGCCTCCAGCCGGTCCAGCAGGCGCGTCATGGCGCCGGCGTCCATTTCGCAGCTGCGCGCCAGTTCGGCCACGGTGCTGGCGTCGCCCTTGTAGAGCTTGAACAGCGGCATCCACTGCGCATTGGTCAGGCCCTGGGGTTCCATGCGGCGCTCGATTTCCTGCGCCATCTCGTTGACGATGCGTCGCATCAGGTACCCCACGCTCTCCTGGGCCGCGTAGCCCTGGGCGTGATAGAAGCCGCACGGCTTGGCCGGCTCGCCGGGGGTGGTTTTGGTTTTCATGGGTGAGTAATTTAATTGCTTAGGCAAACATTGTCAAGGCTGTGTTTGTTTGGGCATGCTTTCAACTACACTTGAGCGATGGCATCGACCCCCGTTTCCGGCGCCAAAGGCGCGCCCCGCTCGCTCTCCGGCCTGCTCCCCTTCCTGTACCCGTACCGCGGCCGCATCGCGCTGGCCGGCCTGTTCCTGGTGCTGGCAGCCGGTGCCACACTGGTGTTCCCGCTGGCGCTGCGCAGCCTGGTCGATGGCGGCCTTTCCAGCGCCGACAAGGGCACGCAGGTGCTGGCCCTGCGCGAGCATTTCCTGGAACTGTTTGGCGTGGCGGTGGCGTTGGGCCTGTTTTCAGCGGCGCGCTTCTACATGGTGAGCTGGCTCGGCGAACGCGTCACGGCCGACCTGCGCAACGCGGTCTACGCGCATGTACTGGGCCAGAGCCCGGAGTTTTTCGAAACCACGCAGACGGGCGAGGTGCTCTCGCGCCTGACCACCGACACCACGCTGGTCCAGACCGTGGTCGGCTCGTCGCTCAGCGTGGGCCTGCGCAACGTGGTGATGGGCGCCGGCGCGCTGGCCATGCTGGTGTGGACCAACCCCTATGTGATGACGCAGGTGCTGGGTATCCTGGTCGTGGTGGTGCTTCCCAGCGTGTGGTTCGGCCGGCGCGTGCGCAAGCTGTCGCGCGCCAGCCAGGACCGGGTGGCAGATTCGAGCGCGATTGCGGCGGAAGTGCTCAACGCCATTCCCGTGGTGCAAAGCTACACCGCTGAATCACGCGAGGCCGCACGCTTTGACGCCTCGACCAAGGATGCCTTCCTGACGGCAGTGCGCCGCACCAGCGCGCGGGCGGTGCTGATCGCGTTCATCATCATCACCACCAGCGCTGCCTTGCTGTGGGGCCTGTACCAGGGCACACAGGCGGTTCTGGCCGGCACCATCACCGCAGGGCACCTTGGCCAGACGGTTGTCTACGTGATCATGCTGGCCGGTTCGGTCGGCGTTCTCAGCGAAGTCTATGGTGACCTGCTGCGCGCGGCCGGCGCGACCGAGCGGCTGATGGAACTGCTGCATGCGCGATCGCCGATCACCTCCCCTGCCGCGCCCGTTGCGGCGCCCGCAACGCGCTCCGGCAGCGCCGTTGAATTCGCGGCCCTGACCTTCCACTACCCCTCGCGGCCGGCAACGGCTGCGCTCAGGGACTTCGACCTGTCGGTCGCGCCCGGGGAAACCGTGGCGCTGGTGGGCCCCAGCGGCGCGGGCAAGAGCACGGTGTTCCAGCTGCTGCTGCGCTTCTACGACCCTGCACAAGGGCGAATCGTGCTCGATGGCGTTCCCACCTCGGCCATGTCGCTGGGCGACCTGCGGGGGCGCATCGCCATCGTGCCGCAGGAACCAGTGCTGTTTTCCACCAGTGCAATGGAGAACATCCGCTATGGCAAGCCCGGCGCCAGTGACGCTGAAGTGAAAGCAGCGGCGACTGCGGCTTTTGCCGACGACTTCATCAGTGCCCTGCCCGAGGGCTACGGCACCTTCCTGGGCGAGCGCGGCGTGCGCCTCTCGGGCGGGCAGCGCCAGCGCATCGCCATTGCCCGGGCCATGCTGAAAAACCCGCCGCTCCTGCTGCTGGACGAAGCCACCAGCGCACTGGACGCGGAGAGCGAGCGCATGGTGCAGGCGGCGCTTGAATCGGCCATGCAGGACCGCACGACGCTGGTGATCGCCCACCGC
>CALRME020000470.1:0-3262 GCA_943369045.1 Sphingobacterium thalpophilum | reverse complement strand
CACATGCCGTCTTGAGGCGCTTTTTCATTGGCAAAACCATGTCCTTCCCGCTGATTTCCTGGATCGTCGTCGCCGTCCTGCTGTTCTGGTCGGTCGGTGCCTACAACCGGCTGGTGCGCCTGCGCTCGGAGGCCAATGCCGCGTTCGCCGTGATGGAAGCTGAGTTCAACAAGCTGATCGAGCTGGTGCGCGAGTGCCTGCCGGAAAGCCAGACGCAGCCGGCTTCCCTGTTCGAAGGGGAGAGTTCGTTCTGGGCCGGCCTGCACGGCGCCGCCAGCCAGTTCGCGGCGTCGCTGGCGGCGGCCCGCGTCCGGCCCCTGGAGCCCGGTGGCATCGCCGCCCTGAGCTCAGCGCAGGAGGTGCTCGCCATGGCCTGGGAGCGCGCCGAGCGCGACGACGCACACGACCTGGCCGGTTCGCGCCTGCCCGAAACCCTCACGGCCCGTCGTGCCCAGCTGGCCCGGCAGACGGGAGCGGCTATTGACCAGTTCAACCAGGCAGTCTCGCGCTACAACGAGGCCATTGCGCAATTCCCCGCCGTGCTGCTGGCTTGGCTGTTCGGCTTCAGGTCCGGCCTGGGTGTACGGCCCATAAGCACATCGCCATAAATTGGTTGCGACGCGACGGCGTCCCCACCTATAGTGCGCAGACACACACGAGGAGACGGCCGATGAAACATGGATTCAACCTGCGGAGCGCGGCGTTCGCGCTGTTCGCAACCGCAGCGCTGCCCGCCATTGCGCAGGACAGGGACGCGTTGTACGCCAGGAGCCTGGCCGCAACCTGCGCCGCCTGCCACGGTACCGGGGGCAAGGCCGTGGACGGTTCCAGTGTCGTCCCGCTGGCAGGCCTGTCGCGTGACTACCTGTCCACGCAGCTCAAGGCTTTCAAGGCAGGCACACGGCCTTCGACGATCATGCAGCAGCTGGCCAGGGGCTACAGCGATGCCCAGATCGAGCAGGTCGCCGCGTACTTCGCAGCACAGAAGAAGTAAGAACAGGGAGACACACATGCAACGCCGTTCATTCCTTCACTCTTCCGCTGCCCTCGGCCTGCTGGGCCTGGGCGCGTGCGCCACTGCATCCATTCCCTCCCGCGCGCAAGTCGTCGTGATCGGCGGCGGCTATGGTGGCGCGACCGCTGCCAAGTACGTACGCCTGCTGTCCGACTACAAGATCGGCGTGGTGCTCATCGAGCCCAATGAGGCCTTCGTCTCCTGCCCCATTTCCAACCTGGTGCTCGGTGGCAGCAAGCAGCTGGCAGACATCACCACGCCCTACTCTGGCTTGTCACGCAATCACGGTGTCACAGTGGTGCGCGACATTGCCGCTTCCATTGACACTGCGAAGAAGACCGTCACCCTGGGCGGCGGCGCCAGCATTGGTTACGACAAGCTGCTGGTGTCGCCCGGCATCGACATCCGCCTGGACAGCGTGGAGGGCCTTGCCGCGGCCCATGCAAACGGCCAGGTGCTGCATGCCTGGAAGGCCGGTCCCGAAACCGTGGCGCTGCGCCGCCAGCTCGAAGCCATGCCCGACGGCGGCGTTTACGCCATCACCATTCCGGAAGCTCCCTACCGCTGCCCGCCCGGCCCGTACGAGCGCGCCTGCCAGGTGGCCTGGTACTTCAAGAACGCCAAGCCTCGCAGCAAGGTGCTGATCCTTGACGCCAATCCCGACGTCACCTCAAAGGGCGCGCTGTTCAAGAAGGTCTGGGCCGAGCAATACAAGGGCATCGTCGAATACCGTGGCCAGCACAAGGCGACGGCGGTCGACGCGCGCGCGGGCCTGATCAAGTTCGAGGTGCAGGAAGACGTCAAGGCCAATGTCTTGAACGTCATCCCGGCGCAGCGTGCCGGCACCATCGCGCAGCAAGCCGGACTGGCCAACCTGGCGGGCAACCGCTGGGCGGGCGTTGACTTCAGCACCTTCGAATCGACGGCGGCGCGCGACGTGCATGTGATTGGCGACGCCATCCAGATCGCACCGGCCATGCCCAAGAGCGGCCACATGGCCAACGCCCACGGCAAGGTCGCCGCGGCCGCCATCGTGGCACGCCTCAGTGGCTGGGAGGCCAACCCCGCGCCCATGTTGACCAACACCTGCTACAGCTTCGTCGATGACCGGAACGTGGTTCACGTCGCCAGCGTGCACGAATACGTCGCGGCTGAAAAAACCTTCAAGACTGTGGCGACCTCCGGCGGCCTTAGCCCGGCCCCCACGGAGCTTGAAGGTTCCTACGCCATGAGCTGGGCGCGCAACATCTGGGCAGACACCCTGGTTTGACCACTGCCCAAGTTCCCTTGTGGCGGCAGCTCCAGGCTGCCGCTGCCGTCTTGATGGCCGTGCGCGAAGGCGAGTCGGGCACGGCGGCCATCGCGCGCGTTGAACCGGCCTTGCGGCCCGGCGTCCAGTCGCTGGCCTTCCAGGCCTTGCGCAACCTGGGACGTGCGGAGGCACTGCGCAAGCTGCTGGCCCGCCGGGCGCCGCCCCCCGAGGCCGACGCACTTTTGTGCGTGGCGCTCGCACTTGCCTGGCGCGAACACGACGCCCCTTATGAAGTATTCACGCTGGTGGACCAGGCGGTCGAAGCCGCCAAGCGCCATCCCGAAACCAAGGCCCAGGCCAGCTTCATCAATGCCTGCCTGCGGCGTTTCCTGCGCGAGCGCGACGTGCTGGTGGACGCCACGCAGAAAGACCCGGTGGCCGTGTGGAACCATCCGCGCTGGTGGATCAACCGGCTCAAGAATGACCATCCGCAAAAGTGGCAGGACATTCTGGACGCCAACAACAGCCACGCGCCCATGACGCTGCGGGTCAATGCCCGCAAATCGTCGCCCGAGGCCTACGCCGGAAAACTCGCCGACGCCGGCATCAGCTGCAGGCGGACCGGCGAATGGGGCGTGGTGCTCGACCGGCCGCGACCCGTCGCCGACATTCCGGGCTTCGCTGCCGGCGAGTCTTCGGTGCAGGACGCCGCGGCCCAGCTTGCTGCCACGCTGCTGCTGGCGGGACTGGACACAAAGGCCGGCCTCTCCATCCTGGATGCCTGCGCGGCCCCCGGAGGCAAGACGGCGCACCTGCTGGAACTGGCGGATGCCCGCGTAACGGCCCTGGATATCGACCCCGCCCGCTGCGAGCGCATCCAGGACACGCTGAACCGACTTGGCTTGCAGGCCAGCATCGTTGCCGCCGATGCCGCCCAACCGTCAGGCTGGTGGGATGGCGTACCCTTCGACGCCATCCTGCTGGATGCGCCCTGT
>CALRME020000469.1:0-3265 GCA_943369045.1 Sphingobacterium thalpophilum | reverse complement strand
GCCATAGCGGGGGCCTGGGTGGGACAATAGGGACATGCATCCTAAAGCCCTGCTCGACGCCTGTGCCGAACTCGTCAAGCTCACCCTTCGTTTCGAGCACCCCGCCGACACTACCGTCTCAAAGTTCTTCCGTGACAACCGCTCGCTGGGCCCGCGCGAGCGCGCCACGCTGGCCGAGACCGTCTACACCGTGTTGCGCAAGAAGCAGCTGTTCGAGCACTTCGCGCCGTCCGGCAGCGGCCCGCGCGAGCGGCGCCTGGCCATCCTGGGCTTTTACGGCCCGCGCGACTTCCTCAAGGCCGCGCTGACCGACCAGGAAAAGAACTGGCTGGACCAGTGCGACGCCATCAAGCCGGCCGACCTGATGGAGCGGCACCGCCACAACCTGCCCGAGTGGCTGGTGCAGCCGCTCAAGGACCAGGTGGGCGAAGGTTTCTGGCCGCTGGTGGCTGCGCTCAACGAGCCCGCGCCGCTGGACCTGCGCGTGAACATGCTCAATGACAAGCGCGCCGATGTGCAGAAGGAACTGGCCAAGGCGGGCATCAAGTCGAAGCTGACGCCGTATTCGCCCTGGGGCCTGCGCCTGGAAGAGAAGCCGCCGCTGACGAAAATGGACGTGTTCACCCGGGGCGCCATCGAAGTGCAGGACGAGGGCTCTCAGTTGCTGGCCCTGCTGCTGGATGCGCATCGCGGCGAAATGGTGGTGGATTTCTGCGCCGGCGCTGGCGGCAAGACGCTGGCCATCGGCGCCTCGATGCGCAGCACCGGCCGGCTCTACGCGTTCGACGTGTCGGCCCATCGGCTCGACGCGCTCAAGCCGCGCATGGCACGCAGCAAACTGTCGAACGTCCACCCCGCAGCGATTGCCCACGAGCGCGACGACCGCGTCAAGCGGCTGGCCGGCAAGATCGACCGCGTGCTGGTCGACGCGCCGTGCTCCGGCCTGGGCACGCTGCGCCGCAACCCGGACCTGAAGTGGCGCCAGAACCCGCAGTCGGTCCAGGAAATGACTGTCAAGCAGGCCGCGATCCTGGAAAGCGCCGCACGCCTGCTCAAGCCTGGCGGCCGGCTGGTGTACGCCACCTGCAGCCTGCTGCCCGAGGAAAACGAGGCGATCGCCCAGGCGTTTACGGCCGCGCATAGTGAGTTCACACCACTTGCGGCTGGCGAAATCCTGTCCAATCTGAAGGTCGAAGCTGCTGCAAGCCTGTGCAGCGGACCTGAAACCGGCCTGGAATACCTGCGGCTGTGGCCCCACAGGCACGGCACCGACGGCTTCTTTGCGGCGGTCTGGACCCGGAACTAATCACACAATACAGGCGAAACGGCTTGAACTGTGGGAATCCACAGTGGTTATCAGGGGGCTGCCGCTTAGAATGCTTGTACCCCGGCGAAACACCCCCACCTTCGCTGCTTCACGAGAGAGAACTCACATTTATGTTGCTTCCCGATTGGGCTGTTTTGAACGCCGCTGTTGACTGGCTTGGCCACGGACTGCTGAACCTCGCCTGGTGGCAGATCGTCCTGTACACGCTGGTGACCACGCACATCACTATCGTCTGCGTCACGGTTTTCCTGCACCGCGCGCAGTCGCACCGCGCGCTGGACCTGCACGCCATTCCCTCGCATTTCTTCCGTTTCTGGCTGTGGCTGGGCACCGGCATGGTGACCAAGGAGTTCGTCTCCATCCACCGCAAGCACCACGCCAAGTGCGAGACCGAGGAAGACCCGCACAGCCCCCAGACCCGCGGCATCAAGAAGCTGCTGCTCGAAGGCACCGAGCTGTACCGCGCTGAATCGCGCAACGCCGAAACCATGGTCAAGTACGGCCACGGAACGCCGGACGACTGGATCGAGCGCAACCTGTACACCCGCTACAGCTGGCAAGGCGTCGGCCTGATGCTGATCCTGAACCTCGCACTGTTCGGCGCGGCCGGCCTGACGGTCTGGGCTGTGCAGATGGCCTGGATCCCGATCATGGCCACCGGCATCATCAATGGCCTGGGCCACTGGTGGGGCTACCGCAACTTCGAATCCCCGGACGCCAGCACCAACGTGAGCATCTGGGGCATCCTGATTGGCGGCGAAGAGCTGCACAACAACCACCACACGTATCCCACGTCGGCGCGTTTCTCTGTCAAGAAGTACGAGTTCGACATCGGCTGGTTCTACATCAGCCTGATGAGCAAGATCGGCTGGGCCACCGTCAAGAAGGTTCCTCCGCGCCTGCAGCTGGGCGCCATCAAGCCCGTAGCCGACGAAAAGACGCTGGAAGCGCTGATCGCCAACCGCTACGAAGTGATGGCCGGCTATGCGCGCGAAATGCGCCGCGCCTGCAAGGCAGAAATCGACACCATCAAGGCAAAGCAGGGCGACCTGTCGCTGCTCAAGGCCGCCAAGCGCTGGCTGCACCGCGACGACGACAAGGTACCGGCCGCTGCCCGTCCGCACCTGGAGCAGGCCCGTGCTGCCCACCCGGTGCTCGACCAGATGGTCACCATGCGCGAAGAGCTGCGCCAGTTCTGGCTCAACACCTCGCACTCGCGCGAGCAGCTCGCCGCTGACCTTCAGGCGTGGTGCCGCCGCGCTGAAGAAAGCGGCATCGCCCAGCTCCAGCAGTTCTCGATGAAGCTGCGCGCCGCCCACGCGTAATTCACCTCGGGCCGGCAGGCCAGCGTGTAGCGGGCCTGCCGCCCGGTGCTGATTGCCACCAGCATCGGCTGGCACGCGCGCCAGGCCTGTCCCGCCGGCAGTGAGCGGGGCATCATCTCCAGGCCTTCTGCCAAACGCGCGCCGCAAGGTGCCAGCAGCAAAACACCCGACGAACAGAACAGTTCCGCGCCTTCGACCAGCGAAACCAGGGCGTGCCCGCCTGCGGGCAAGACATGTTCACTGGCCATGGCCGGCCTCTACGCTCACCGTCATCTCGACTTCCACCGTGGCGTTCTTGGGCAGTTGGTAGACGCCAACCGAGGTGCGCGAATGCGTGCCTGCGTCCCCCAGCACCTGCCGCAGCAGGCCTGACGCGGCATCCGCTACTTCGCTTTGCTGGCTGAAATCGGGCGCCGACTGCACGAAAACGCCGACCCGCAACACCCTGGCGATGCCATCCAGGCTGCCCAGGGACTGGCGCAACAGCAACAAGGCGCGGACAGTACAGATGCGTGCGGCCGTTTGCGCTTCTGCCAGCGTGACGTCCGAGCCTGCGCGGCCGATGACCATCACCGTGGTGCCGACGCGGGGCACCTGGCCGCTCACATAGGCA
>CALRME020000468.1:0-3271 GCA_943369045.1 Sphingobacterium thalpophilum | reverse complement strand
TGTGCGGGAACACGGCGTAGAAAGTGCCGGCCAGCGGGGCATGGAGCAACGCCCCTCGCATCCACACCAGCATCACCAGGAACAGCGCCAGCCCCGCAGCAGTTGCCAGCGAAAGGGTCAGGCCGTTGCGCCTGTACAGCGTGCCCATCGCCCGCGGCCAGGCGTAGTCGGAATAGGTCTGCCCACGCACCACCGCCATCGCCTGCGGCACGTTGACCGCGAACTCGTGCGGCGGCGCGTACTGGCAGGCATGCAGGCAGGCGCCGCAGTTGTGGCACAGGTTGGCCAGGTAGTGGATATCGGCCTTGTTGAAGTCGAGCCGGCGCGTCATCGCCGGGAACACCGCGCAAAAACCCTCGCAGTAGCGGCAGGCATTGCAGATCTGCATCTGGCGCGCGACTTCGGCCTCACCGCCGGCCAGGGCCACCGCCTCGCGCGCCAGGGCTTCAAGCTGCTGCATGCACGCCTTCCTTCAGTGCGGCACACGCGGCGGACGTGCCCGCGATGCGGCCGAAGGCCGTGCCTATGCTCATGCCCACACCGGCGGTGTAGCCCTTGCCCAGCACATTGCCGGCCATCATCTCGCCCGCCACGAAGAGGTTGCGCGACGGCGTGCCGCCGAAGTGCACGGCTGCCTGTTCGTTGGTCTTGAGGCCCAGGTAGGTGAAGGTGATGCCGGGCCGCAGCGCGTAGCCGTAGAAGGGCGGCGTGTCGATGGGCCTGGCCCAGTGCGTCTTGGCCGGCGCGAGGCCTTCGGTGTGGCAGTTATCCAGCACCGTGTGATCGAAACTGCCGACGCGGCAGGCGGTGTTGAAATCGTCGAGCGTCTTCATGAACGCATGTTCGGGCAGGCCCAGCTGCCTTGCCAGTTCGGGCAGGCTGTCGGCCTTCACCCCGGGAAACACCGGCGGCATGAAGCGCCCGACCGGTTTGCTGTCGATCACGCAGTAGCCGATCTGGCCGGGCTGCAAGGCCACGAGGCGGCCCCAGATCGCGTAGCGCTTGGGCCAGAAATCCTCGCCCTCGTCGTAAAACCGCTGCGCCTCGCGGTTGAGCATCACGCCCAGCGACACGCAGTCCACCCGCGTGACGATGCCGCCGTCATACAGCGGAGCGCGGGCGTCGATGGCCACACAGTGCGACTGCGAAGGATCGCCGATGATGTCGGCGCCCGCGGCCATCATGGCCTTGAGCAGCACGCCCTGGTTGAAGCGGGTGCCTCGGATCAGGAAGTTGTCGGCCGGCCATTCGCCGCGCTCGTTCTGGCCCCAGGCCTCACGCATCCATTCACGATTGGATTCGAAGCCGCCCGCCGCGAGCACGCAGGCCCTGGCTTCTATGCGTTCTGAACCAATGCGTGCAGCAACAAAACGGCCGCCGTCCATTTCCAGCGCATCGACCGCGGCGTTGTAGCGAACCTGCACGCCGAGGTTCTGCGCGCTGCGGTAGTAGGCGTTGACGAGCGCCTTGCCGCCGCCCATGAAGAAGGCGTTGGTGCGCGACAAGTGCAGGGTGCCGGCCAGCGAAGGCTGAAAACGCACGCCGTGCTTTCGCATCCAGTCGCGGCAGGACGACGAGGCGCGTATGGCCAGCCGGGCCAGCGTCTCATCCGTGGCGCCGCCGGTGACTTTGAGCAGGTCCTGCCAGAACTCCTCTTCCGGGTAGGCATCCTGCAGCACGTCCTGCGGCGCGTCATGCATGCAGCGCAGGTTGCGCACGTGCATGGAATTGCCGCCACGCCATTCGCGCGGCGCCGATTCGAGCAGCAGCACGCTGGCGCCCGCCTCGCGCGACATCAGCGCAGCGCACAAGGCAGCGTTGCCGCCACCGATCACCAGGACATCTAACATAGCCGGCCACTGTAGTCCGCATGACGGCGCAGCGGAAGCCTGCAACCGTCAACCGGCCATCACGATCCGTGATGGCCAGGCAACGGACTAGGCGGCTTTGGCCAGCCGGGCACCGGCCCAGCCGCCGCTGCGTACCAGCTCGCGCGCGCAGTCGGCAAGCACCACCCGCGCTGCCAGCGCCGCCGGCGGCAGCTCGTCGTCCGACAGGCTGCACAGGGAATTGACACGCCTGGCCTGCGCGTCGCTGATCTCGGCCAGGTGGAAGCGGCTTTGCGCATCGGGAAAGCGGCCGATCGCGGCCCACGGCTGCAGCGTGCAACCCAGGCCGGCATCGACCGCGTCCATCAGCATGGCCAGAGAGTCGATTTCGGCCACCAGGTTGGGCTTGACTTTGGCGCGCGCAAAGGCGGCGTCCAGTGTGCTGCGCAGGCCGTGCGGGCCACTGGGCAGGATCAGCGGCAGGCCCTTGAGCTGTGCCATGCGCATCTTCGTGGGCGGCTCACCGGCCAGGCCTTCGCGTGAGCGGATCAGGAACAGCTTTTCTTCCAGCAGCGGCGTCACGCTCCAGCGGCGCGCGGGGTGCGTGTCGAACAACACCGCCAGGTCGAGCTGCCGGGCATTGAGCATGTTCGACAGGTGGCCCGACAGGCTTTCGACCATGTGCAGCCGAACATCGGGGTAGCGCTCGCGCATCGCACGCATCAGCGGCACGCCCAGCACCGAGGCGGTCGTCGGCGCCAGGCCGACGCTGACCGTGCCCGACAGGCGCGCCTCCTTCGCGGCGCGGGCCGCGCCATCGGCATGGCGCAGGGCGAGCTGGGCCTCGCGGAAAAACGCCAGTCCCGCATCGGTGGGCAGCGCTCCCTTGCTGGTGCGCTGCAGCAGCCGGGTCGCCAGTTCGCCTTCCAGCCGGCTGATCTGCTGGCTGAGCGCCGACTGCACCAGCTCAAGGTCGAGCGCGGCGCGGCTGATGCTGCCGAGCTCGACCACACGGACAAAGTAGCGCAGCTGCCGCAGTTCCATGGGTTAGTGGCTCATCGCTTTACTTCGCGCATTTGCCATTGAGCGCGCGCTGCACCAGCCCCGGCGCCGCCAGCAGGCCGCCCACGGTGGGCGTGCCATTCGGTCCGTGCATACAGTCGTCCACGCCCGCGCCCTGCACGTCTTCGGCGAAGGGGTCGCGCGGCTTGGTGCCGCGGCGCAACTGCTCGTTGGCCATTTCCGACAGGCTGCGCTGGCGTGGCTGCACGCGGTAGGGGCCGGGATGCAACGGGCCGTTGTAGGGAAGGATGATGGGCGCCGGAGGCAGCGCGGCGGGCGGCCGGACAGTCGCAGGACCTGGAGTACCTGAAGGCAGACCGCCCGGCGTACCTGCGCCGGGATTGCCGCTGCCCGGGCCGGCACCGGGGCCCGGCACCACC
>CALRME020000467.1:0-3271 GCA_943369045.1 Sphingobacterium thalpophilum | reverse complement strand
AGCAGTTTGCCGACCTGCAGACGGCTGATGCGCCCGAGGGCACCGAATACAAGCTCACCGCCACCATCCGGCCGGAGGCGGTCCGCCGCATCCAGGAGCAGGCGCTCAAGCAGAACATGGTCACGCTGCACAACCGGATCAACGAGCTTGGCGTGGCCGAGCCGGTGATCCAGCAGCAGGGCCTGGACCGGATCGTCGTGCAGTTGCCCGGCGTGCAGGACACGGCGCTGGCCAAAAAGATCCTGGGCCGCACCGCCACGCTTGAAGTGCGGCTGGTCGATGAAAGCGGTGAGGCGCGTGCGGCCGAAACCGGCACCGGACCGGTGCCGTTCGGCGCCGAACGCTATCTGGAGCGCGGTGGCCAGGCGGTCATCGTCAAGAAGCAGGTCATCCTGACCGGCGACAACCTGACCGACGCACAGCCCGGCTTTGACAGCCAGACGCAGGAAGCCGCGGTGCACCTGTCGCTGGACGCCAAGGGCTCGCGTATCTTCAAGGACATCACCCGCGAAAACGTCGGCAAGCGCATGGCCATCCTGCTGATCGAAAAAGGCAAGGGCGAGGTCGTCACGGCGCCGGTGATCCGCAGCGAAATTGGCGGCGGCCGGGTGCAGATTTCGGGCCGCATGAGCACCGTGGAAGCCAACGAAACAGCGCTGCTGCTGCGCGCCGGTTCGCTGGCCGCCCCCATGGAAATCATCGAGGAACGCACCATCGGCCCGACACTGGGCAAAGAGAACATCGACAAGGGCTTCTACAGCGTGGCGGCGGGTTTTGCCGTGATCTGTATCTTCATGGCGCTCTACTACATGCTGTTTGGCATGTTCTCGGGCGTGGCGCTCGCGGTGAACCTGCTCTTGCTGGTGGCGGTGCTGTCCATGCTTCAGGCGACACTCACGTTGCCCGGCATGGCGGCCATGGCACTGGCGCTCGGCATGGCGATTGATTCGAACGTGCTGATCAATGAGCGGATACGGGAAGAGCTGCGCAATGGCGTTGCGCCGCAGGCGGCCATCCACGCCGGTTATGACAGGGCCTGGGCCACGATCCTGGACTCCAACATCACTACGCTGATCGCCGGCGTCGCCCTGCTGGCCTTTGGCTCCGGCCCGGTGCGCGGCTTCGCGGTGGTGCACTGCATCGGCATCCTCACTTCCATGTTCTCGGCCGTGTTTTTCTCGCGCGGGCTGGTCAACCTCTGGTACGGCCGCAAGAAGAAGCTCAAGACTGTATCGATCGGTACGGTGTGGCGTCCCGACGCCGATGGCGCTATAACCAAGGCTGAGTAGGGGACAACTCCAAAATGGAATTTTTCAAGATCCGGCGCGACATTCCTTTCATGAGGAATGCGTTGGTATTCAACATCGTTTCCTTCCTGACGTTTGCGGCGGCCGTCTTCTTCCTGTTTTCGCGGGGGCTTCACCTGTCGGTGGAGTTCACCGGCGGCACGGTGATGGAAGTGGCCTATTCACAGCCGGCCGACGTGGAGAAGATCCGCGCCAATGTGTCGCAGCTGGGCTTTGCCGACGTGCAGGTCCAGAATTTCGGCACGGCACGCGACGTGATGATCCGCCTGCCGGCGCAAAAGGGCGTCAGCTCGGCCCAGCAGAGCGACAAGGTGCTGGCCTCGCTGAAGGCGACCGACCCCACCGTGACCCTGCGCCGCACCGAATTCGTGGGGCCTCAGGTCGGCGAGGAACTCGCCACCGACGGCCTCAAGGCCCTGGGCATGGTGGTGGTGGGCATCATGGTTTACCTGGCCTTCCGCTTCGAGTGGAAATTTGCCGTCGCGGCCATCATCGCCAACCTGCACGACGTGATCATCATCCTGGGATTTTTTGCCTTCTTCCAGTGGGAGTTCTCGCTGGCGGTTCTTGCAGCGGTATTGGCCGTGCTGGGTTATTCGGTCAACGAATCGGTGGTGATCTTCGACCGGATACGTGAGAATTTCCGGCGTTACCGGAAGATGAACACGGTCGAAATCATCGACAACGCCATCACTTCGACCATCAGCCGCACCATCATCACCCACGGTTCGACCCAGATCATGGTGCTGTCGATGTTGTTTTTCGGTGGCCCCACGCTGCACTATTTCGCGATGGCGCTGACTATCGGCATCCTGTTCGGCATCTACTCCTCGGTGTTCGTCGCCGCCGCCATTGCCATGTGGCTGGGCGTCAAGCGTGACGACCTGGTCAAGGCCGGGCCGTCTTCCAGGAAGGAAGAAGACCCGAACGACCCGAACGCGGGCGCGACGGTCTGAGGCAGGAAGATGGCTGCGCAAATGCCACCCAGCTCCGGCGTGCCCTACGCACGCCAGGCGCGTGAGCAGTTCCTGGCACAGACCGAGGGTGTGATGGTGCCGATGGCCGACGCCATCCGGGTCCGGCTGATTGAAATGGTCGACCAGAGCAGCAGCACCAAGGAAATGCAGGACCGGCGCGATGCCATGCTCGACTTCGAGCGGCTGCGCGGTGCCTGGATCACCGGTGTGCCCAAGGCATGGCGCCGTGCGCTCATACCGCCAACGGCAACGGCGCGGGTGCGGCTGGAGGCCACCAACCTCGAGCTGATCGGCGACGATGTGGTTGAGAAGAAGATCCTTTCTTCGCGGCTGGCCCTGTCGATCCTGGACAAGGTGACCTGGGAGCTCAACGACCTGCGCCTGCGTATGCAACACCTTGAAGGTGGCGACGACCTGGCCAGCCACGACGTGCTGCGGCCCGAGGTGATTGCGCAGCTCATGGTCGAGCAGTGGACGGCGGCGGAGCTGGCCCAGGAAACCTGGAGCATGGTCAAGGACGTGATCCAGCAGTTCATGGTGGAGCGGCTGCTTGAGTCGTACCACAAGGTCAACGAGATGCTGATCGCCAATGGCGTTCTGCCCGATATTGAGTTGTCGAGCCGCGTCAAGCGCAATGCGGCCGCAGCAGCCCGCAAACCCTCGGCGCCGCCTGCCGCGCCCGAAGGCGATGCCGGTGGCCAAGGCGGGGCGGACACGGGACCGGGCGCAGTCGGTGGTTACGGCACCAGCGGCCCCGGGGGCGGATATGGCGGCCAGGGCGGCTACGGTGGCGGTCAGGCCGGAGGCCGCGGCGGCCAGAGTGGCTATGGCGGCGGCCAGGGCGGCGGTGGCCAAGGCGGCTATGGTGGCGGCCAGGCCGGAGGCCGCGGCGGTCAAGGTGGCTATGGTGGCGGCCAGGGTGGCTATGCCGGTGGCAGGCAGGGAGGCCACGGGGGCGGGGGTCAGGGCGGACAGAGCGGTACGGGC
>CALRME020000466.1:0-3288 GCA_943369045.1 Sphingobacterium thalpophilum | reverse complement strand
CCACGCCTGAGGCCTTCCTGGCGCGGTTTGGCGCACCGATGCCCCCGCGCGATTTCGGCGAGAAAGTGGTAGCCGTGCTGGACGACCCGCAGTACGCCGGCGGCTTCGCCTTCGGGCTCAGGGGCGACACGGGCATCACCGCCATTGAGGAGACGGCCGCTTGAGCGGGCACCATGCGGCGCTCACTGCACTGGCCGGCGGCTTGCGGCCCGAGTTGCACCGCTATTGCGCGCGCCTCATGGGTTCGGTCATTGACGGCGAGGACGTGGTGCAGGACGCATTGCTGCGGGCTTTCGCGGCCTTGCCGGAGCTGGACCCGGCGACCCCGCTTCGCCCCTGGCTGTTCCGCATCGCCCACAACCGCGCGCTCGACCTGCTGCGCGGCCGCGCGGTGCGCATGACCGAATCCATCGACGAGGCTTGGGATGCGGCGGACCCGGCCAGCCCCGACCCTGCAGAGGCGCTGATGCGCCAGCAAGCCGTGGAGACCGCCGTCTCACGGTTTGCCGACCTGCCCATTGCGCAACGCAGCGTC
The DNA here is from genome assembly GCA_943369045.1 of Sphingobacterium thalpophilum. Lineage (GTDB taxonomy): Bacteria > Pseudomonadota > Gammaproteobacteria > Burkholderiales > Burkholderiaceae_C > Ramlibacter. Next base: position 2,753 of record CALRME020000466.1, on the reverse strand, counting down.
GTCATCCTCAAGGACGTGCTGGACGAATCGCTGGCCGACATCGCGGCGCTGCTTGGCCTGACGGTCGATGCCGTGAAGGCGCACCTTGCCCGGGGCCGGGCTCGGTTGCTCGAGATCAATGCCCAAGCCCAGCCTGTTGCAGATCCACGGCCCGCATCCGCCGCCGTGGCGCGCTACGCCACGCTGTTCAACCAGCGCGACTGGGACGGCCTGCGCCTGCTGCTGGCCGACGACGTGAGGCTCAGCCAGTCGTCGCACCCGGTGCGGGTCGGTGCTGCGGATGTGGGCATGTTCTTCACCATCTATGCCGCAAGCCCCGCCGTCTGGCTGGTGCCGGCCTGGCTGGAAGGGCGGGAAGCAATCGCAGTGTTCGAGCACCGCGACGATTCACGGCCCGCGTACTTCATGTGGCTCGAATGGGTTGGTGGCCGCGTCAGCTTCATCCACGACTACCGTCATGTGCGCTACGTCGCTGACGGCGCGCAGCTGACGCCGGCACTTCCGGTCGGAAAGTAAAAAAGCCTCCCGGCGGGAGGCTTTCTTCAGCTGACGTGGATACCGGGTCAAGCCCGGTATGACAGCTTCGGCTTACTCGACCTTGGCCTTGCCGCGCAGGTCTTCCTGGAACTTGCCGAGCTTGGCTTGCTGCAGCTGCTGGGCGATCTGCGGCTTGACTTCCTCGAACTTGGGCAGGGCGGCCTCGCGGATGTCGTCGACGCGGATCACGTGCCAGCCGAACTGGCTCTTGACGGGTTCCTGCGTCAGCTGGCCCTTGTTCAACTTGACCATGGCTTGCGAGAACTCGGGCACATAGCTCGATGCACCGGCCCAGTCCAGGTCGCCGCCATTGGCGCCGGAGCCCGGGTCCTTCGATTGCTTCTTGGCCAGGTCTTCGAACTTCTGGCCCTTCTTGAGGTTGGCGATCACGGCCTTGGCCTGGTCTTCGGTTTCCACCAGGATGTGGCGGGCGCGGTATTCCTTGCCGCCGTTGGCCGCGACGAACTTGTCGTATTCGGCCTTGATGTCGGCGTCGGTCACCGGGTCGGTCTTCTGGTAGTCGGCGAACAGCTCGCGGATCAACAGGGTCTGGCGAGCCAGCTCGATCTGGGCCTTGAAGTCGTCGCTGGCGTCCAGGCCGCGCTTTTGCGCTTCCTGCATGAAGATTTCGCGGGCGACGATTTCGTCCTTCAGCTGCGCCTGCATTTCAGGCGTGACCGGCCGGCCGGACTTGGCCAGTTGCGAGGCCAGGGCATCCATGCGCGCCTTGGGCACGGCCTTGCCGTTGACGATGGCGATGTTCTGCGCCAGCGCGGGCAGGGCGGCGAACAGGGTGGCGGCTGCTGCGGCGGCCAGGAGGTGCTTTTTCATGGGTGGTTCTCTTGGGGGAAGGTTCAGAGCGTTTCGATGGCCAGGGCATGAAGGCCCCTGTCAATGAAAACTTGCAGCGCATCATACACAAGGCGATGCCGCGCCACGCGTGACTTTCCGGTAAACAAAGGTGAAGCGATCCGCACCCGGAAATGGGTGCCCGAACCGCTGCCGTCAGACCCTGCGTGGCCCGCATGGGCTGCGCTTTCGTCCAGCACTTCGAGCTGGGTGGGGGCCAGGAGTTCCTGCAGCTTCTCGCGCAGGGCCTTGTCGGTGATGCCGGTGGCCATGGTGCGCTTTCAGGCGTCGGGCGCCTTGGCCTCTTCGGTCTTCATGTAGCGGCCCAAATACAGGGCCTGGCCCACCACGAACACCGCCATCAGGCCCAGGCCGCCGAACAGCTTGAAGTTGACCCAGGTGTCGGTGTCGAAGTTGAAGGCCACCCACAGGTTGACGAAGCCCATCACGGTGAAAAACGCAATCCAGCTCCAGTTGGTCACCCGCCAGGCGGCATCGGGTAGTTCCATCTGCGAGCCCATGAGCGACTTGAGCAGGTTTTTCTTGAAGAACACCTGGCCGACCAGCAGGGCGCCGCCCATCAGCCAGTACAGCACGGTGGGCTTCCACTTGATGAAGGTGTCGCTTTGCGAAACGATGGTCGCGCCGCCGAACAGCACGATCACGCCCAGGCTGAGCCACTGCATGGGCTCGACCTTGCCTGTGGAATAGCGGATCCAGGCGATCTGCGCGATGGTGGCGACGATGGCCACGCCGGTGGCCACGTAGATGCCCCACAGCTTGAACGCGACGAAGAACAGGATGATGGGGAAGAAATCCAGGAGCAGTTTCATTTTTTCTCGTCAAATTGCAGCGAAGCGGAGTTCATGCAGTAGCGCAGGCCGGTATCGGACGGGCCGTCGGGGAAGACGTGGCCCAGGTGGGCGCCACATTGGGCGCACACCGTTTCCACCCGCACCATGCCGTGGCTCATGTCGCGGATTTCCTTGATGGAGCCCGGAACCGCCTCGGAAAAGCTGGGCCAGCCGCAGCCGGCGTCGAACTTGGTGGATGAGTCGAACAGCTTGTTGCCGCAGCAGATGCAGTGGTAGCTGCCGTCGGCCCATACCGCTTCGTATTTGCCGGTGAAGGGCCTTTCGGTGGCGGCGTGGCGCGTGACTTCAAAGGCGCCGCGTTCTGCGCCTTTTTCGGCCAGCAGGGCTTTCCACTCGGCTTCTGTCTTTTCAACCTGGTAGGTCATGGTTTTCTTCTTTCCTTCTTGTTGCTTCAGGAGGAGCAGCTGATTTCAATGGTGCCGGCCCAGTCGGGCGGGAAGCCGGCCATCTCTTCGTGGCCGGGATGCTCGTCATATGGGGTCTGCAGCAGCG
>CALRME020000465.1:0-3289 GCA_943369045.1 Sphingobacterium thalpophilum | reverse complement strand
AGGGCCCGCCCAACCGCCCCTGGGTGCGGGGTTCGTCTGGCCTGCTGTGGATGCTGGGCATCGTCGCGCTGGCGGTGGCCATCGGCACCTACCCCATCATCCGGCGGCTGACGCAGCGGCTGGAAAACCTTCGCCGTGGCGTGGAGCGCTGGGGCGAAGGCGACCTGTCCGTCAGGGTCAATGAATCAGGCGCGGACGAGGTCGCTTTCCTGGCCAAGCGTTTCAACCATGCCGCCGAGCGGGTGGAGACACTGGTCAAGACGCACAAGTCGCTGCTGGCCAACGCCTCGCATGAGCTGCGCTCGCCGTTGACGCGCATCCGCATGGGCCTGGAATTGATGGGCGGCGCGCAACCCTCGGCCGCTTTCAAGGACGAGATCTCGCGCAACATCGCCGAGCTCGACCAGCTGATCGACGAGATCCTGCTGTCCAGCCGGCTGGACGCCAGGGAGAGCGACATGGGAACGGTCGAGCAGGTGGACCTGACCGGGCTGGCGGCCGAGGAGTGCGCGCGCCATGGCGCCGAGCTCGTCGTCGATTCGGGCGGCCAGCAGGTGGTGGTCGAGGGCGTCGTCAAGCTGCTGCGGCGGGTGCTGCGCAACCTGCTGGAGAACGCGCGCCGCTACAGCAGTGGCGAGATCACGGTCGATGTGCGCCGCCAGGGCCGCAATGCCGTGCTGCGGGTCTGCGACCACGGCCCGGGGGTCCCTGCGCACTTGCGCGAGCGCATCTTCGAGCCGTTCTACCGGCTGCCTGGCGCCAGCGAGCGCGAAGGCGGCGTGGGTCTGGGCCTGGCGCTCGTTCGTTCGATCGCGCAGCGCCATGGCGGCACGGTGCGATGCACGGACAACGAGGGAGGAGGCGCCTGCTTCGTCCTTGAGTTGCCCTGTCACGAAGTGTAAGCACGTGTAATAGATCTCCACCGCCAGACACTCCAGTGAAATAAGTCACTGAGATTTCCGGGGCGTACGCGTATTGTTCGCACTTTCCTCCCCCAATCAGGGGATGCGCAAATGGCGCAACGCACCTAAAGTCAGAACACTGCTGTCACACAGTCAAAGAGCCCAGAAATCAAAGAACAAGCCGCAACGGTTCTCAAGTCTCCCAACGACGTCCTTCCAAGGACTTTTCACAGCCACCGCAAGGTGGCTGTTTTTTTTGCCTGTTCCTAGAGCGGAAAGGCCTGGATGGGTGCCACGTCAGGCGCCGGGCGCGCCGGCGTATGCGCCACGTTCATCACCCAGGACACCATCACGAAGTAGCCGATCAGCGAGCTGAGTTCCACCACACCCTGCTCGCCGAAGCGGGCGATGGCGGCTTCATGCGTCGGCTCACAGATGCCGTGACGCGTCAGCAGTTCGTTGGTGAAATCGAGCGCCAGTGCCTCGTCGTCGGGCAACTGCGCGGGCCGCGCGCCCAGTCGCAGCGCTTCGATGGTCGCAGCGCTGATGCCGGCTTTTTCCGCCAGCGGCGCATGCATCACCCATTCGAACTGGTTGCTCACGTGCCGCGCCACGGCGCAGGTGACCAGTTCGCGCAGCTTCGCGTCGATCACGCTGTCAAAGCGCAGGTACTCGCCGACCTTGCCGACGCGCTCCAGCAACTCGGGGCTGCGCAGCAAGGGCAGGAATGGCCCGTACACGCCTTTGCGTGGGCCCGCGATCAGCTGGTCGGCGGCCGCTTGTTGCTGCGGCGTCATTGCCGCCGCTTCGGGCATGGGCAGGCGCTCGCGCCAGGGCTGGCTGTTGCCTTGCAGGGCGCCTTGGGTGGAGGTTTCGCTTGGCATAGGGCAATCCTTTGGAAGATCAGATTTCAGGAGACCTGCAACAGCCCCAGCACACGCTGCGGCGCGATGTCGTTCAGGCAACGGGTGTGGCCGAGCGGGCATTCGCGCTCGAAGCAAGGCGCGCAGTCCAGCGGGGGCTGGTAGCCCGGGTCATCCTTGAGCCAGACCACGTGCGCCCTGTCGTTGAGCGGCGGCGTGTGAAGCGGGCTGGACGATCCGAACACAGCCACCTGCGGCACGCCAAAAGCTGCGGCCACGTGCATCAGCCCGGAGTCATTGCTGATGACGCTGCGGGCGCCGGCAATGACAGCGAGCGCCTGCAGCAATGAGGTTTTGCCGGCGAGGTTGCGGCACTTTCCCGGCGCAGCATGGCTGATCTCGTCGGCCAGCGGCGCTTCCTTGCCGGAGCCCAGTACGACCACAGGCAGATCCAGCGCCTGGGCCAGGGCGCCGAAATGCGCGAGCGGCCAGCGCTTGGCAGGGCCGTATTCGGCGCCCGGAGCGAAAACGTAGTAGCTGCCGCGCTCAAGCTGCAACTCGCGCAGCGCGGCATCCACGTCGTCCTGCGGGAGTTGCAACTGGGGCCGGTCGGCTTCCAGGCCGCCCTCGCCGCTGAGCGCCGAGTAGAAAGCCACCATGGGCGGCTTGCTCTTGGGGTTCTTCAGCCGGTGCGTGAGAAAACCTACCCGGGCCTCGCCCAGGTAGCCGACGCGCCGGGGTATGCCCGCCAGCAGTGGCAGCAACGCACTCTTGAGCGAATTGGGCAGCACGTAGGCTGTGTCGAACCGGCCCTCGATCTGCCTGGCAACGGCGCGGCGCGCCTTGAACTGCAGGCCGCCATGCTGGAAAGGGAAATCAATGACCTCGTCGACCTGGGGCATGGCCCGGTAAACCGGCGCCACCCAGGGCAGCGCGCCCACCGTGAGCCGCTCGCCGCGGGCGTGCAGGCGTCGCATCAGCGGCTCGGTCATCACCGCGTCGCCTATCCATTGCGGCGCGATGACGAGCGACTGGCTAGTGGTGGCCACCGACGTGCTCGCCGGCCTTGAGCTTGTATACAGTGCCGCAGTACGGGCACTTGGCCTCGCCGGTGCGGGCCACGTCCAGGTAGACCTTGGGGTGCGTGTTCCACAACTTCATGTCGGCCTTGGGACTGGGGCAGTACACGCCGCCCTGCGGGTTGAGCTCGCTGGCCAGGAGTTCGATGCTTGCTTTGCTCATGTTCAGACCTTGCTCAGCCAGTGGGCGTACTTGGGGTTGCGGCCGTTGACGATGTCGAAGAACGCGCTCTGGATCTTCTCGGTGATGGGGCCGCGCGAGCCGGCGCCGATCTCGATGCGGTCGAGCTCGCGGATGGGCGTCACTTCAGCAGCCGTGCCGGTGAAAAACGCCTCGTCGGAGATATAGACCTCGTCGCGCGTGATGCGCTTTTGCACCAGTTCCAGGCCCAGGTCCTTGCAGATGTGGGTAACGGTGTTGCGCGTGATGCCGTTGAGCGCGCCG
>CALRME020000464.1:0-3312 GCA_943369045.1 Sphingobacterium thalpophilum | reverse complement strand
TTGAATGGCCCTACTGCTGCTTGGGGCCTTCGACCAGGCGGCGGCCCAGGCCAACCGCATAGGGTGCCGCGCGGGCGGCGATCATCGGGTCGCCCGACGGCTCCACGCCCTTGGGCAGCACCATCGGGTTGTAGGTGATCGTCAGGCAGGGGCCGCCTGCGTCTTCTGCGACCGATGTGATCTTCAGCATGCCCATGTTCACCTTCTTGCGGCCCTCGGGCAGCGGCACGGTGGCGCTGTCGATCCGGTCGCCGGCCTGAGCCAGCTCCAGGTTGAAGCTGAAGGCCACCTTGCCGTCTTTTACGCGCTGGCGCAGGTCGTCAAACAGGAAGCTCGGGCCCTTGGCCTTGGCCTCGTCGTCGCTCAGGCCCTGCACGCCGCCTGCGGGTTCAAAGATCCATTTGCCAAACTGTTTGGTACCGGCGGCGTTGACAAAGCCAAACGCGTGCACGCCCCAGTAATTGACCGCGCCAAAACTGGCCGGCACCGGCTGCGACGCAAAATACCGCCCCTGCAGCAGCACCTCGGGGTTGGCGTCGGCAAAGGCCTTGACCTTGGCGGCGTCGGGCATTTTGGTGGCCGGATCGGGCTGCAGCGAAGCCAGGCGGCCCAGGAACTGCTGGGGCGACGAGGCACCAAACACCGGCGCTGAGATATTGCCCATCTGCCACACTTCGTTATTGGGCAGGTTCAACTGCAGCGCCATGTTGCGCTGGCCTTTGGTGTTGTCGGCCGCCTTGGGGTTGGCGCCACCCACCGAGAAGCGCACCACCACCGGCACCGGCTGGCCGCTGAAGGCGCTGGACGCGGACAGGCCGCGCGCTTCGGCGCTGCCCACGAATTCGCCCATGGCGCAGATGCCCTTGGCGCCCGAGCGCCGGTAGCCTTCAAACTTGCCGAAGGTGGACTCGAACTGGTTCAAAAAGTCGTTGGGATCCACCGGCGCGCCGCCGGCGGGCGACTGCGCAAAGGCGTTCAGCGTCAAGAAAGTCGTGGCGGCAGCCACGGCGGAAAAGACCAGCGTTTTCATGAAAGGGGGCTCCTGAGTTTGAATGACAGCACACAACGGGCCGAGAGCTCCGGCGGAGGCTTTGGCAAACCGTTGCGGACATAGTCGGCTCAGGAAATAAAAACTTACAGCGCCCACGCGCCCCACAGCCCGAAAATGGCCCACGAGCCGCACCACAAGCGCTTGAGGCCTTTCAATAACAAGGAGTCACCATTGCCCATCACCTGGTCCCAATCCCTCGCCGGCATCGACTGGGCGGAGCTTGAAGCGCTGTACCACGCGGCGCCGCTGGGCAACAAGAACGCGGCCGACCTCAAGACCGTCTTCACCAACAGCCGCTACTGCTGCTTCGCCCTGGAGGACGGCCGGCTGGTGGGCGCGGGCAGGGCGCTGGCCGACGGCGCCGACTGCTCCTATATCTGCGACGTGGCGGTGCTGCCCTCGCACCAGGGCAGCGGCGTCGGCAAGCAGATCGTCGCCACGTTGGTCGAGCTGTCCGCCGGGCACAAGAAGATCATTCTGTACTCGGTACCGGGCAAGGAGGCTTTCTACCGGCGCTTCGGTTTCCGCCGCATGCTTACTGCCATGGCGATCTTCGAAAATCCGGCGTACTCGTTTGAGCGTGGCTACATCGACGAGGTTTGAATGGCCGGGCACAAGATCTTCACCATGCCGTTCGCCAGGGTCTACCCGCTGTACGTGGCGAAGGCCGAGCGCAAAGGCCGCACGAAAGACGAAGTCGACCAGGTCATCCGCTGGCTGACCGGCTACACGCAGGCAGGCCTGGACAAGCAGATCAAAAAAGAGGTGGACTTCGAATCCTTCTTCGCCCAGGCGCCGGCCATGCACCCCAATGTGTCACTCATCAAAGGCCTTGTTTGCGGCGTGCGGGTGGAGGAGGTGGAGGACCCGCTGATGCGCAACATCCGCTACATGGACAAGCTGGTCGATGAGCTGGCCAAGGGCAAGGCGATGGAGAAAATCCTGCGGTCATGAGCCAGGCTGCCACGCGCTTCCGTCCAGCCCTCGCGCATGAGGCGCAGGCGCTCTCGGCCATCGCCTTCCAGTCGAAGGCGCACTGGCAGTACACGCCGGCGCAGCTGGCAGCCTGGCGCGACAACCTGACGGTCACGCCCGAAACCATCGCCACTTACCCAACCCACGTCGTTGAAGTCGACTCCGCGGTCGTCGGCTTCTTCGTCCTGGTGCCTGCGCCTGCTGCCTGGAAGCTCGAGCAGTTCTGGGTCGCGCCCGCAGGCATGGGGCGGGGCATAGGCCGGGCCCTGCTCATGCGCGCAGCCGCCGTCGCGGCGCGGGGTGGCGCTGCCGCACTGGACATTGACGCCGACCCCAACGCGGAAGCCTTCTACGCAGCCTGCGGCGCCATCGGTATCGGCGCCATCCCTGCGCCGCTGGAGGGCCAGCCCAGCCGCGTGCGTCCGCAGATGCGGCTTTCGCTGACCGGTCAATGGTGAAACCAGTCAAGCAGTATCCGCGCGGCCTGCAGCCCGAAAATGGCCTGCAAGCCGCTCCAGAAGCGCTTGAGCTACATTGCGCCTGACCCCACAATCCGTTTTTCCCCCTGGCTGGAGCCTCCATGAAGATCACCGTTTCCACTGTTGTTGCCGCGCCGATTGCCGAAGTCTGGCGGGCCTACAACTCGCCGGAAGACATCAAGGCCTGGAACACCGCCTCGCCTGACTGGCACACCACGGCTTCATCCATTGACCTGCGTGTTGGCGGCGCGTTCTCGTCCCGCATGGAGGCCAAGGACGGCTCCTTCGGCTTCGACTTTGCCGGTGAGTACATCCAGGTCGTGCCCGAAGAACTCATTGAATACAGCTTCGGCGGGCGCATCGGCCGGGTCGAGTTTGCGCAAGGTCCGTCAGGCGTCACGGTCACGGTGTCGTTCGACAGCGAGGAAACGCATTCCGAAGAACAGCAGCGCTCGGGTTGGCAGGCCATCCTGGACAACTTCGCGCGCCACGTGCAGGCAGCAAGGACATCATGATCACAACCCGTTTCGCATTACTCGTTGTTTCGGTCGCGCTTTCGGGCTGCGCCAATCTCGCGGGCAACTCCGGTTCCGGCGAGCGCGGCATTGATGGCATCGCCTGCGTGGGCAATGTCGCGAGCGCAGTGGAAGGCCTGGCCGAATCGGGTAACCCGGCACTTCTGGACAAGACCCGAATGGCAAGCGGCAAAGGCGGCGTATGCGCCGGCAAGGTCTTCGCGGCAACCGCGCCGGTCGTGCTCTACCGCGTGTTTGACGCGAGCAAGCCTTTCACCAAGTTCGGCAGCTG
>CALRME020000463.1:0-3328 GCA_943369045.1 Sphingobacterium thalpophilum | reverse complement strand
CAGCACCCGCACGATGTTCGGGTGCCGGAAGGTGGCCAGCGCGCGGGCCTCGTCCAGGAAGCGTTCCAGCCCCCAGTCATAGGTGCCCTGCGCGTCGGGGTTGGCGCCGCGCACCTGCACGGTCTGGCCCTTGACGCGGGTGACCAGGTCGCTGGGGAAGTATTCCTTGACTGCGACCGGCAGGTTCAGGTTGATGTCACGCGCGAGGTAGGTGATGCCGAAGCCGCCACCGCCCAGGGGCTTTTCGATCTCGTATTCAAAGATGCGGTAGCCCGGCGGAAGGCTGGCCGCGTCCGCTGCCGTCGGGGGGGATCCTGCGGGCGTGCCCATCACTGACTTGCCGGCCGGCTCACTGGTCGATCATCTGCATGGCCTTCTCAAGGCTTCTGCGCATGCGGTTGAACGAACTTCCCAGGACGGCCACTTCGTCCCGGCCCTTTTCCTTGAATTCGGGCTCGTTGAAGTCGCCCGTGGAGATCTTGTCGGCGGCCTGCGACATGCGGCGGATGGGGCGCACGATCAGCCAGCTGAGCATGATGTTGAGCACGATGAAGACGACCACGAACACGGCAGCCAGCGATGCCATGAACGTGGTGAAGGCCTTGTTGGCATTGGCCAGCGGCACATCCATGGGCACCGTCACAACCTGCGCACCGACGATTTCGTTGAGCTTCCAGCCAAAGCCGTTGGCCTCGCCGTAGATCTTGACCATGGTGGGTGGCGCCATCGCCGCGGTGGTGTGGCATTGCAGGCAGGCCGGGTTGCCGATCTGGATCGGCTTGGCGATGAACAGGCTGCGGCCTGTCGAGGACTGGCGCTCGGAGACGAGTTCCTTGATGTCGGCATGGCCGCGGAACTGGTTGACCAGGTCAGCCTCCCAGTCGGCCGTGCGGTTGCGCGGGTTGGTGGGGTTGAGCGTGGCTTCCTTGTAGCTGTACTCGGGGTACTTCTTGCGCAGCGTGTTGATGGCCTCGGTGGCGGCGTAGGCCGGCACGGTCTGCGGCAGGAAGACCTCCTCCATCTGCTTGATCAGGTGGGGACGGATCTGGTCTACCGTGTAGGTGCGCACCGAGATCGCGGCCTCCATCATCAGCCTTGCATCGCGGATCACCTCTTCACGCGCGTTGTCCTGCAACAGCTGGCGGGAGATGAAGCCTGCGGCGCCAAAGCCGGCCAGGAAGACGATCACCAGCACCAGGTTGAACTTGAGTCGGAGCCCCATCGTGTTCTCTCCTTGTTATGACTACCATTTTATACAGCCGGGGTTGCCGTCCACACGATAATCGTGTGATGTCTTCCCCCAAAGTCCTGTTTGGATTCCACGCCGTCGGCGTCCGGCTCAAAACCGCCCCGAAATCCGTTCTCGAGATATACGTCGACTCGTCCCGCAAGGATGCAAGGATGCGCCAGTTTGTCGAAAAAGCGGTCGAGGCCGGCGCCAGGCTGGTCGAAGCCGACGCCATGCGCATCGCCAAGCTTGCCGGCAGCCACGGCCACCAGGGCGTCGCCGCCCGGGTCGAGGCCGTGCCCCAGGTCCACTCGCTGGACGACCTGCTTGACTCGGTCACCGGCCCGGCACTGCTGCTGGTGCTCGACGGCGTGACCGATCCGCACAACCTCGGTGCGTGCCTGCGGGTGGCCGACGGTGCCGGCGCCCACGCCGTTATCGCGCCCAAGGACCATGCCGTCGGCGTCAATGCCACGGTCGCCAAGGTGGCCAGCGGCGCCGCTGAAACGGTTCCGTATTTCATGGTCACCAACCTGGCGCGCACGCTCAACGAGTTGAAGGAACGCAGCATCTGGTGCATAGGCACCAGCGACGACGCGCCCAAAACCCTGTACCAGGTCGACCTGAAAGGCCCGGTCGCGCTGGTGCTGGGGGCCGAGGGCGACGGCATGCGCCAGCTCACGCGCAAGACCTGCGACGAGCTGATTTCCATTCCCATGCAGGGCGCGGTCGAGAGCCTGAACGTGTCGGTGGCCAGCGGCGTGTGCCTGTACGAGGCCCTGCGCCAGCGCACATGACCGGCGAGGTCCGGGGCTGGGTGAGGGCGGCCAAACGCATCGCCGTGCTCACCGGTGCCGGGATCAGCGCCGAATCGGGCGTGCCCACCTTCCGTGATGCGATGACCGGGCTGTGGGCAAGGTTCGACCCGCAGCAGCTCGCCACCGAAGATGCCTTTCGCGCCAACCCCGGCCTGGTCTGGGACTGGTACGTTGCGCGGCGGGAAGCCATCGCCAAAGTCCAGCCAAATGCGGCCCATCACGCCCTGGCGCAATTCCAGGCCAGTCACCCGGGCCGCATCACGCTGATCACCCAGAACGTCGATGGGCTGCACCAGAAGGCAGGCAGCGAAGGCGTGCTGGCGCTGCACGGCAACATCTTCGAGGACCGTTGGCTCGATCCGCCCCGGCCCTGCTGTGACGTGGATTCAGCCGCGGCCGGCAGCCCGCCCTGGTGCAGCCGCTGCGGCAACCAGTTGCGTCCGGCTGTGGTGTGGTTTGGGGAAGCCCTGCCTGCCGATGCGCTGGCCGCAGCCGAGCGCGCCGCAAGGGCCTGCGACCTGATGCTTGTCATAGGGACCTCCGGCGTTGTCTATCCGGCCGCAGGCCTGGCGCGCATGGCGCCCCCCGGCGCCCCCATGGTCATCATTAACATCGAGGCCACCGACCTCGACGACGCGGCCGGCGCCGTGCTGCGGGGCAGGGCGGCGCAGTTGCTGCCGGCCCTGCTGGATGGCGCCTGAGGCTTAGAGCAGGTAGCCGCCCACGCGCTGGATCACGGCCTCCGCCTCGGAGTAGAGACCTGCGCGGTGCAGGGCACGGGCCGAAGCCAGGTCGCCGCGCACCACCAGGTTGGCGTTGACGGCCGTCGTGTCCGCGGGGCTGAGGCCGCCGGTGGACTGGGCCAGTTCCTTGTACATGGCCGCCTTTGTCTGCACGCCGGCGTCGGCGTACATCAGCGACAGGCTGGCCAGGCCCTGCGCCCGCTCCATGCCGGAAGCGGCTTCCAGCTGTGCCTGCACGGCGGTGACGGCGGCCTGGACGTTGCCGTGGTTGTAGGCATTGGACAGCTGCGCGATCACCCGGAGCCACGCCGCCTGCTCGGCCGGACCCCTGGCGCGTGCCAGGGCCAGTGCGCCTTCCAGGCTCTGGGATGCGCCATCAGGCTGGCCCAGTTGCTTCCTGATCTGGTACTGCACGGCGAACAGGCGGGCCTGGGCCAGCGCGTCCGGCGCCTGCGGTATCAGGCCGTCGACCTGGGCTCCTGCAGCCTGGGCCCGGGCCCAGTTGCCCGCCTTGGCGCGGGCCGTGGTTTCAGCCAGCA
>CALRME020000462.1:0-3328 GCA_943369045.1 Sphingobacterium thalpophilum | reverse complement strand
TGGCCACGGTCTGGCACGGCCAGGTCAACCCGCCGCGCACCCGCGAGATCCGCGACTGGCGCTACGACGGCAAGGACATCGTGCTGGGCAAGGGCGCAGAGATGGGGCGCTTCCTGCTCGGCTCCACCGTGGTGATGCTGTTCCCGAAGAACGTGGTCACCTTCACGCCCGACTGGGCGCCGGCCAAGCCGGTGAAGCTGGGGGAAGCGATGGCCATGGCTATGACGACAGCCGTCGCGTCCTGAGCACTCCCACTACAGCTGCGAACAGACGATCAGTATTCCCGCCAGCACCAGGCCCAGCCCCACCTGCTCGGCCAGGGAGACGCTCTCGCGCAGCAGACGGCGCGAGACCAGGTAGCTGAAAAGCACTTCCACCAGGCCCAGCGTGCGCACATCGGCGGCGGGACGCAAGGCGAAGGCGGTGAACCAGCCGATCGATGCCATCGCACCCGCCGAGCCGGCGAGGGTGGAGATGCGCCAGGCCTTGGCGATCACGGCAAGGGTCTGCGGCTGGCGCAGCGCGATCCAGCCGCCCAGCACCAGCGACTGGATGGCCTGGGCCCAGAACACGCCCCAGGCGCCGGAGAGCCAGGGGGACGCATCGGCCAGCTGCAGGGCCGCACCGCGGTAACCCACGGCAGAGAGCGCAAATCCCGCGCCAGAGGCCAGGCCGTACAGCACCACCTGGCCGTCCCACCTCGGCGCGCTCGCCGCATCCTGCGCCGAGGCGCCTTTCTTCGGCGCCGACAGCAGCAACACGCCCAGCGTGGCCAGCGCGATCGCCAGCATGGAGATGGCGGTCGGCCACTCGCCCAGGAACACGGTGGAAAACAGCGCCACCTGCAGCACCTCGGTCTTGGAGAAGGTGACGGCCACCACGAAGTTGCGCCGCTTCATCGCCGCCAGCAGGAAGGCCGTGGCGGCGATCTGGCTCATGCCGCCCAGCACGATCCAGGCGAAGTAGGTGGCGCCAAAGCGTGGCACGGCCACAGGCGTGGATGGGAGAAAGTGCAGCGCCGCGACCCAGGCCGCAGCGAACGGAAGCCCGTAGAGAAAGCGAACGAGGGTCGCGCCCAGCGTGCCTGCCTGCGCCGTCAGTGAGCGTTGCGCCGCGTTGCGCGCCGTCTGGGCCAGCGCGGCCCAGATGACGATGGGAATCCAGGCCCAGGCGGCCACCGTGCTCATCAAACGCCCGCGTGCAGGTTCAGGCGGCGGGCCGGGCCGGGATGGTCAGGCCCCTGGCGACGGCGGGGCGTGCCTCGAAAGCCGCCAGTACGCGCTTGATGTTGCTGAAGTCGTTAAAGCCGACCAGGTCGCCTGCGCCATAGAAGCCATTGAGGTTACGCACCCAGGGCCAGGTGGCGATGTCGGCAATGGTGTAGTCCCTGCCCATGATCCAGTCGCGGCCCTTGAGCCGTTCGTCGAGCACGCCCAGCAGGCGTCTGGACTCGGCCACGTAGCGGTCCCGCGGGCGCTTGTCTTCGTACTCCTTGCCGGCGAACTTGTGGAAGAAACCCAGCTGGCCGAACATCGGGCCGACGCCGCCCATCTGGAACATCAGCCACTGCAGCGTCTCGAACTTGCCCGCATCGTCGTTGGGCATGAAGCGGCCGGACTTGGACGCCAGGTAGACCAGCATCGCGCCCGACTCGAACAGCGCCAGCGGCTTGCCGCCGGGGCCGTTGGGGTCGATCATCGCGGGGATCTTGTTATTGGGGTTGAGCGAGAGGAATTCCGGCGATAGCTGGTCGTTCTTGCCGAAGTCGACCAGGTGCACTTCGTAGGGCAGGCCGGTCTCCTCCAGCATGATCGAGGCCTTCACGCCATTGGGCGTGGGCAGCGAATACAGCTGGATGCGCTCGGGGTGCTGCGCGGGCCATTTGCGGGTGATGGGGAAGGCCGACAGATTGGCGGTCTTGGCGGAGGATTTGGCGGTGGGTTTCTTCATGGTCCGGCCAAATATACGCATTCGGGCGTTTTCGCGTGCAGACAGGGCAAAGCAGGTTCCATGCGGCCTGCAGGCCAAAAACGGCCCGCAAGCCGCGCCAATACTGCTTGGCCTCCGGCGTACTACTGGAACGCCACCTCGTCGAAGCTGCGCAGCTTGCGGCTGTGCAGCCGGTTGATGCCCTGTTCGCGCAGGATTTCGATGGCGCGCATGCCGATGCGCAGGTGCTGGTCGACCCGCTCCCGGTAGAACTGGTTGGCCATTCCGGGCAGCTTGATCTCGCCGTGCAGCGGCTTGTCGCTCACGCACAGCAGGGTGCCGTAGGGCACACGGAAACGGAAGCCGTTGGCCGCGATGGTGGCGCTTTCCATGTCCAGCGCCACGGCGCGGCTCTGGCTGAAACGGCGCTGCGGCTGGTTGCCCGGTAGCAGCTCCCAGTTGCGGTTGTCGGTGGAAGCCACGGTGCCGGTTCGCATGATGCGCTTGAGGTCAGCGCCCTTGCATTGGGTCACGTCTTCCACCGCCTGTTCCAGCGCCACCTGGATCTCGGCCAGCGCCGGGATGGGCACCCACAGCGGCAGTTCCTCGTCGAGCACGTGGTCTTCGCGCACATAGGCGTGGGCCAGCACGTAGTCGCCCAGCTGCTGGCTGTTGCGCAGGCCGGCGCAGTGGCCCAGCATCATCCAGGCATGCGGACGCAGTACCGCAATGTGGTCTGTGATGGTCTTGGCGTTGGCCGGGCCGACGCCGATGTTGACCATGGTGATGCCGCCGTGGCCGGGCCGCATCAGGTGGTAGCCGGGCATCTGCGGCAGGCGCGGAGGCGGCGTGCCCAGCGCGTCGCCCGCTTCGGCGGCCAGGCCCGCGCGGCGCGTCACTACGTTGCCGGGCTCCACGAAGGCCACGTACTCGCTGTTGGGGTTGGCCATTTCCTCGCGCCCCAGGCGCACGAATTCGTCGATGTAGAACTGGTAGTTGGTAAACAGCACGTAGTTCTGGAACCAGTCGGGGGCGGTGCCGGTGTAGTGGCGCAGGCGCTGCAGCGAATAGTCGACGCGCGCAGCCGTGAACAGCGACAGCGGTTGCGGCTCGCCCGGCTTGTGCTCCCAGGTGCCGTTGGCGATGCCGTCGTCCATGGCGCCCAGGTCGGGCAGGTCGAACACGTCGCGCATCAAAAGCCGCCGCTGGGCGCTCAGGGTGCCTTCGATGTGGTCGTGTTCGGCAAACGAGAAATGAACCGGGATGGGCTGGGTGCTGGTGCCGACTTCAAGCTCCACCCCGTGGTTTTGCAGCAGCAGGCGGAACTGCTCCAGGTAATAGTTGTTGTACAGATCGGGGCGCGTGAGTGTGGTCTCAAAACGGCCCGGCCCGGCCACGA
>CALRME020000461.1:0-3330 GCA_943369045.1 Sphingobacterium thalpophilum | reverse complement strand
AGCGCGTCGCACCCGGCGTGGTGACTAGGCCGTGGGCGCCGGCACGGACCTTGATGACTATGTCCAGCGTGTCGCCCCCCACCAGGCCGCCTGGCGGGTGCACCAGCACGTTGTGGCAAACGGTGTCGCCTTCCGGATACAGGCTCTGGAGGATGCGCAGCGGCCCCTCGTGCTCGAAGCGGGCGACGCAACGCGCCGCCTCCAGCCGGTAGTCCAGCGACAACTTCGCCTGCCAGCCCATTTTTCTTCAGGTGTTCTGGGAGCCGCGGTGAGCCCAGCCGGTCGTGTGCTTTTCAACATAGCTGAAAAGCTCGTACATGATCATCGCCATCGCGCCCACGACCACCAGGCCGGCAAAGGCCAGGCCCATCTGCATGGCCGAGCCGGCGGAGATCAGCAGGTAGCCGATGCCCTCGTTGGCGGCCGTCATCTCGGAGACCGTGGTGCCCACGAAAGCCAGCGTGATGGCGACCTTGAGCGAGCCGTAGAAGTAGGGCATGGAGCGCGGCAGGCCCACCTTGACCAGCACGTCCCAGCGCTTGGCGCCCAGCACCCGCAGCACGTCTTCGAGTTCCGGCTCCAGCGTGGCCAGGCCGGTGGCGATGTTGACCATGATGGGAAAGAACGAAATCAGGAAGGCCGTCAGGATGGCCGGGCCGACGCCGATGCCGAACCACACCACCAGGATGGGCACGAAGGCCGCCTTGGGCAGGGCGTTGAAGGCCGTCATCAGCGGGTAGACCGCGGCATACGCCAGGCGCGAGCTGCCGATGACAAACCCGAGCAGCACACCGACCACGATGGCCAGACCAAAGCCCGCCATGGTCACCCAGTAGGTGCGCCAGGCATGGGCAGCGATGATCCACTTGAATTCGACCAGCTGGTTCCAGATGCGCAGCGGGCTGGGAAAGATGAACTCCGACACATTGAAGGCCGAGCAAATGATCTGCCACAGGGCGATAACGGCCACCAGCAGGATCCACGGCGACCATTTTTCAAGCTGGCGTGATTTCATGCCACTGCTCCCGTAACCGCCGCGGCGGCGCCGGTGCGGATGGCGCCGATGTGCGAGCGCAGTTCATGCACGATGTCGCTGAACTCCTTGGTGTAGGTGATCTCCAGCTCGCGCGGTCGCGGCAGCTCGATTTCCTTTTTCACCATGAAGCGGCCCGGGCTCTTGCTCATCACATAGACCGTGTCGGCCAGGAACACCGACTCACGCAGGTCGTGCGTGACCAGGATGACGTTGAATTTCTGCTCGGTCCATAAGTCGCGCAGGATGCACCACAGCTCTTCGCGGGTGAACGCATCGAGCGCGCCAAAGGGTTCGTCCAGCAGCAGCATCTTGGGTTCATGGATCAGCGCGCGGCAGATGCTGGCGCGCTGCTGCATGCCGCCCGACAGCTGCCAGGGGAACTTGTCCTCATAACCCGCCAGGCCCACTTTCTGCAGCAGCTTGCGGGCACGCTCCACGTACTCGGCGCGTTTGGCCTTGAAGCTGCTGCGGTAGGGCTCGACGATCTCCAGCGGCAGCAGCACGTTGTCCACCGTTGTGCGCCAGGGCAGCAGCGAGGGCGCCTGGAAGGCCATGCCGGAAATCTTCAGCGGCCCCGTCACCGGCTGGTTGTCGATAAGAATCTTGCCCTTCGACGGCATCTTCAGCCCGGTGGTGAGCTTCATGAAGGTCGATTTGCCGCAACCCGAAGGCCCGACGATGGCGATGAACTCGCCCTCGCGCACCTTCAGGTCGATGGCCTCGACCGCGAAGTGGTTCTGCGCGAGGAGTTCGTCGTTGTACGCCAGCCAGACGTCGTTGAAGTCGACGAAATACTGGCTCACTTCTTGGGCGCCGGCAGGATGTTCAGTTCCGCCTTGGTCGGCAGGAACGAGCCGTTCCAGACGTCGTCGGCCTTGACGCGGGTCTTGGTGTTGAAGGCGTCCGACACCTGCGAGGCCATCAGCGACAGGCGGCCGGGGTTGACCTGGCCAAAGCCTTCGGCGCGTGCGTCGGGGCTGTTGATGACGGTATCAATCGCCAGCTTCAGGCGGCGGGTTTCCAGCTCGGCGTTGATGATGCCGTCGCGGGCCTTGACGTCGCCCACGGCGGCGGCCGGGTTGGCGATCACTTCCTTCACGCCCTTGGTGAAGGCCTGCAGGAAGGCTTTCACGGCAGCCGGGTTTTCCTTGATGATTTTCGGCGTGGCGATGATCACGTTGCCATACAGCTTGACGCCGTAGTCGGGGTACTGCAGCACCACCACGTCCTCGGCCTTGACGCCGCGCGCTTCCAGGTTGAGCAGCGAGGTGAAGGTGAAGCCGGTGATGGCGTCCACGTCGCCGCGCGCCAGCATGGTCTCGCGCAGCGGGGGGTCCATGGCGGTCCATTGCACGCCGCTGATCGAGTTGGCCTTGGCAAAGATCGGGAAGGCGCGGCGGCCGGCGTCGAACACCGGCGCGCCCAGCTTCTTGCCGTTCAGGTCGGCCGGCGTCTTGATGCCGCTCTTCTTGAGCGCCATGACCGAGGCCGGCGTGTTGTTGTAGACCATCATCACGGCCACCGGCTTGTTCGGCGCATCCGGGTTGTTGGCGTGGAATTCCATCAGTGCGGCCAGGTCGGCAAAGCCGATGTCGTACGTGCCCGAGGCCACGCGGGTCACGGCGCCGCCCGAGCCGTTGCCGGCATCCACCGTCACGTCCAGCTTGGCATCCTTGAAGTAGCCCTTGGCCACGGGCGTCAGGAACAGGGCGGCGGGGCCCTCGAAGCGCCAGTCGAGCTGGAACTTGATGGGAGTGGTCTGGGCAAAAGCGGCGCCGGCAAAGGCGAAGGCGGCCAGGGCCACGGTGGTTTTGAAAAGGCTGCGTTTGTTCATGAAAGAGGCTCCAGGGCGCTAGAAATGTTTACAAAGGCTAACAAAGCAAAAACGGTGCCCAACTTCGGGGCATCAAGCGGGAAAAGGCTCAGGGAACGATGGTCGTGAACAGGTAAACCGCAAAGATCACCAGGTGCACCGTGCCCTGCAGCACCGTCGTGCGGCCGGTGCCCAGCGAGAGCGTGGCCACCAGCAGCGAAAGGAACAGCAGCACAGTGGACTTGATATCGATGCCCAGCGTCAAGGTCCAGCCGGTGGCCAGTGACACGATGGCGACCGCCGGGATGGTCAGGCCGATGCTGGCCAGCGCCGAGCCCAGGGCCAGGTTCAGGCTGGTCTGAAGCCGGTTGGCGCGCGCCGCGCGCAGGGCGGCCAGGCCCTCGGGCATCAGTACCACCGACGCAATGATGATCCCCACCAGCGCCTGCGGCGCGCCGATGGCGGCCACGCCGCTCTCGAT
>CALRME020000460.1:0-3342 GCA_943369045.1 Sphingobacterium thalpophilum | reverse complement strand
AGAGGAACTGGGCGAAACTGGCGCGCACGATGGCGCGCCTTCAGCGCACCCGCATGCCCGGCTGCGCGCCTGGCCAGGGGTTGAGCACGTAGATGCCGGGGTTGGCCTTATCGTCGGCATCACTGGCCGCCAGCACCATGCCTTCGCTGACGCCGAACTTCATCTTGCGCGGCGCCAGGTTGGCCACCATCACGGTGAGCTTGCCCACCAGTTCTTCAGGCTTGTAAGCGCTGGCGATGCCGCTGAAAACATTGCGGGTCTTGCCTTCGCCGACGTCCAGCGTCAGGCGCAGCAGCTTGGTCGAGCCTTCGACGGCTTCGCAGTTGACGATCTTCGCGATGCGCAGGTCGATTTTCACGAAGTCATCGATGCCGATCGTGGGGGCCAGTTCCTCGCCGCCGGGCGCGGTCTTCTCGGGCTCCGGCTCAGCCGGCGGCTCGAACAGCGAATCGAGCTGCTTGACATCAACTCGTTGCATCAGGTGCTCGTACTTGCTGACGGTATGGCCGGCGCCCAGCGGCGTGGCCGCATTGGTCCAGTCCAGCGGCGCACAGGCGAGGAATTTCTCGGCTTGCGCAGCGAGCTCCGGCAGCACCGGCTTGAGGCAGGCCGTCATCACCTTGAACATTTCCAGGCAGGCCGAGCAGATGGCGGCGGCCTCATCGGCCTTGCCTTCCTTGACCAGCTTCCAGGGCGCGGCGGTGTCGAAGGCCAGGTTCACGCCGTCGGCAAAGGCCATGATCTCGCGCAGCGCCTTGCCATAGTCGCGCGCCTCGAACAGCGCCTGGATGCTGGCTACGAGTTCGGTGGCCCTGGCCTGCGAAGCCGCGTCGGATGCCAACAGCGTGCCGCCGGGAACGAACTTGACGGCACGGCTGGCGATGTTGACGTACTTGCCAATCAGGTCGCTGTTGACCCGCGCCATGAAGTCATCGGGGTTGAAGTCGATGTCCTCGTTGCGCGATGACAGCTTGGCGGCCAGGTAGTAGCGCAGCCACTCCGGGTTCATGCCCAGGCTCAGGTACTTCAGCGGGTCCAGCCCCGTGCCGCGGCTCTTGCTCATCTTCTCGCCGTTGTTGACGGTGAGAAAGCCGTGTACGAAAACCTTGTTCGGGACCTTGCGGCCACTGAAGTGCAGCATCGCCGGCCAGAACAGCGTGTGGAAGGTGATGATGTCCTTGCCGATGAAGTGGTACTGCTCGACCTGCGGGTCGGCAATGAACTGGTCATAGGTACGTGACTCGCCTGCGGCTCGTGCGCCGCCCTTGTCGAAATAGTTCTTCAGCGAAGCCAGGTAGCCCACGGGAGCGTCCAGCCACACATAGAAGTACTTGCCCGGCGCATCGGGGATTTCGATGCCGAAGTAGGGCGCATCGCGGCTGATGTCCCAGTCGCCCATCGCGGTCTTGCCGGTTTCGTCGGGCACCAGCCATTCGCTGATCTTGTTGAGCACCTCGGGCTGCACTGCACCGCTGTTGGTCCACTCCTTGAGGAAGGCCATGCAGCGCGGGTCGGACAGCTTGAAGAAGAAGTGTTCCGAGCTCTTGAGCACCGGCGTCGCGCCCGACAGGGCCGAGTAGGGGTTGATCAGGTCGGTGGGGCTGTAGACCTTGCTGCAGACCTCGCAGTTGTCGCCGTACTGGTCCTTGGCGTGGCAGTTCGGGCACTCGCCCTTGATGAAGCGGTCGGGCAGGAACATGTTCTTCTGCGGGTCGAAGAACTGCTCGATCACCTTGCTGGAGATCAGGCCGTTGGCCTTGAGGTCGCGGTAGATCTGCTGCGCCAGCTCGTGGTTTTCCGGGCCGTCGGTGCTGTGCCAGTTGTCAAAGCCGATATGGAAACCATCCAGATAGGGCTTGCGGCCGGCGGCGATCTCGGCGACGAAGGCCTGCGGTGTCTTGCCGGCCTTTTCGGCGGCGATCATGATGGGCGCGCCGTGCGCGTCGTCCGCGCAGACAAAGTGCACCTGGCTGCCCTGCATCCGCTGGTGCCGCACCCAGATGTCGGCCTGGATGTATTCCATGATGTGGCCGATGTGGAACTTGCCGTTGGCGTACGGCAGGGCGGTGGTAACGAAGAGCTTGCGCTGGGGCATAGGGGATTTCCAGAGGGAACCGCTGATTTTAAGGGACGTCGTTACACTGCACCCGGACAAGGAATACAGCACATGGCAACCCCCGAACAGCTTCTGGCGGCGCTCGCAGCCGTCATCGATCCCAACACCGGCAAGGACTTCGTCTCCAGCAAGTCGGTCAAGAACCTGCAGGTCAATGACGGCGACGTGTCTTTCGACGTGGAACTCGGCTATCCCGCCAAAAGCCAGTTCCCGGCGCTGCGCAAGGCGCTGGTTGCGGCGGCCCGCGGCGTGGCCGGCGTGGAGAACGTGTCGGTCAACCTGGCGGTGAAGATCGCGGCGCATGCGGCGCAGCGCGGCGTGGCCCTGCTGCCCAGCGTGAAGAACATCATCGCCGTGGCCTCGGGCAAGGGCGGCGTGGGCAAGAGCACGACGGCCGCCAACCTGGCGCTGGCGCTGGCCGCCGAAGGCGCGTCGGTGGGCCTGCTGGATGCGGACATCTACGGCCCCAGCCAGCCCATGATGATGGGCATTGAAGGCCGGCCCGAGAGTGAAGACGGCAAGACCATGGACCCGCTGGAAAACCACGGCGTGCAGGTCATGTCGATCGGCTTCCTGGTGGACAAGGACGAAGCCATGATCTGGCGCGGTCCCATGGCCACCCAGGCGCTGGAGCAACTGCTGCGCCAGACCAACTGGCGCGACCTGGACTACCTCATCGTCGACATGCCGCCGGGCACGGGCGACATCCAGCTCACGCTGTCCCAGCGCGTGCCCATGACGGGCGCGGTGATCGTCACCACGCCCCAGGACATTGCCCTGCTCGATGCGAAAAAAGGCATCAAGATGTTCGAGAAGGTGGGCGTGCCCATCCTGGGCATCGTGGAAAACATGGCCGTGCACGTCTGCAGCCAGTGCGGCCACGCCGAGCACATCTTTGGCGAAGGCGGCGGCAAGCGCATGGCCGACGAGTACAAGATGGAGTACCTGGGCGGCCTGCCGCTGGACATCAAGATCCGCCTGCAGGCCGACAGCGGCAAGCCCACCGTGGTGGCCGACCCCGATGGAGACGTCGCCGGCATCTACAAGGCTCTGGCGCGCAAGGTGGCGATCAAGATCGCCGCCAAGGCCAAGGACTTCTCGGCGAAGTTCCCGACCATTACTGTCAGCAAGAACACCTGAAGCCGGGCGGGACGCGCGATGAACCTGGCCTCGCTGCGTTACCGGGTGGCGCTGCAGGAGCACCGGCACTTTGGCCGGGCGGCCGA
>CALRME020000459.1:0-3348 GCA_943369045.1 Sphingobacterium thalpophilum | reverse complement strand
AAGCGCGCGGCGCGCGTGGTCGATCATCACTTCGCCTTCGGCCGTGGGCCGCACCGAGCGCGTGGTGCGCTCGAACAGACGCACCCCCAGCGACTGCTCCAGCCGCTTGAGCGCGGCACTCACTGCCGCGGTGGACAGGCCAAAGCGTTTTCCGGCCCCGGTCAGGCTGCCCGCCTCGGCCGTGGCCAGCAGCACGCGCAGGTCGTCGAGATTGTCAAATTCCATGGAAGAGTGAATTCTGCGAGACCGCATTGTGGGCCCGCGGCCGCATCCCTATAGTGGCCCGTGCCGGCCGCAAGCCCTGCAACGCCCAAGAACAACTCCGAGGAGAGACCCGCGATGAAGCACACCCTGTCCGTCCTGGCCGCTGCGGCCCTGCTCGCGGCCTGCGCCAGCGGGCCGTCCAACTTCAGCTACACCGTGCCCGACCAGCCAGAAGGCTCCTCGGGGTACACCGAAAAGCCCGGCTGGGCGACGGCCAGATTTGCCGTGGCGGCGGCCAACCCGCTGGCCACGAACGCCGGCTACCAGATCCTCAAGGCCGGCGGCTCGGCGGTGGACGCGGCCATCGCGGTTCAGCTCGTGCTGGGGCTGGTGGAGCCGCAGTCGAGTGGCATCGCTGGCGGTGCCTTCCTGCTGCACTACAACGGCAAGGACGTGGAGGCCTTCGATGGCCGGGAAGTGGCGCCCGCCGCCGCTGACGAAAAGCTTTTCCTGGGTACCGACGGCAAGCCATTGGCGTTTTACGACGCGGTGGTCGGCGGGCGCTCCGTGGGCGTTCCCGGCGCCGTGCGCATGCTGGAGATGGCCCACAAACAATACGGCAAGCTGCCGTGGGCAACCCTGTTTCAGCCGGCCATTGCCCTGGCCGACGGCGGCTTCAAGGTCAGCCTGCGCCTGAACACCCTGGCCAAGGCAGATGCCCACATCAAGAAGGACGCGGTGGCAGCCGCGTATTTCTTCAAGCCCGATGGCGAGGTGCGCGATGTGGGGTTCAACCTGCGCAACCCCGACTACGCGGCGGTGCTTCGCAAGATCGCCGCCGAAGGATCGAAAGGCCTGCTCGAAGGCGAAGTGGCCGCAGCCATCGTCAAGAAAGTGCAGTCGCACCCCACCAACCCGGGCAAGCTGACGATGGCCGACCTGGCCAACTACCAGGCGAAAAAGCGCGTGCCGATCTGCCACGACTACGCGGCCAAGGGCAAGGACTACCGCATCTGCGGCTTTCCGCCGCCCTCCTCCGGCGCCATCGCGGTAGGCCAGATCCTTGGCATCCTGAACAACACGCCCGCAGCCACACTGCCGCTCGCCACCGGCATGGGCGGCGTGCCCGGCACCACCGGCCCGGCGCCGTCGGCCGACTGGCTGCACCTGTACACCGAGGCTGCACGCCTGGCGTTTGCCGACCGAGGCCAGTACCTGGGCGACCCGGACTTCGTGCAGCCGCCAGCGGGCAGCTGGATGAGCCTGCTCGATGCCGGCTACCTGGCGTCGCGCGCGAAGCTGATCGATAGCTCGCCCGGCGGACAGAGCATGAAAACGGCCAGGCCCGGCTCGCCCGGCCCCGTGAAGACAAGCTACGCGCCCATGCCCGACCAGATCGAATACGGCACCTCCCACATCAGCATCGTCGACGGCTTTGGCAATGCCGTCGCCATGACGACCACCATCGAAGACCAGTTCGGCTCGCGCCAGATGGTCAATGTGACGGGTGGCAACGGCGGCTTCCTGCTGAATAACGAACTGACCGACTTCAGCTTTGCGCCCTCTGATGCAGAAGGCAAGCCGGTAGCCAACCGTGTGCAGCCAGGCAAGCGCCCACGCTCCTCCATGGCGCCCACGCTGGTGTTCGACAAGGCCAGCGGCAAGTTGGTGATGAGCGCCGGCAGCCCGGGCGGCGCGCAGATCATCCACTTCACCACCAAGACGCTGTACGGCGTGCTGAACTGGGGCCTGAACACCCAGCAGGCCATCAACCTGCCCAACTTCTCGTCGCTCAACGGCCCCAGCCTGCTGGAAGAAAAGCGTTTCCCGCCGGCCGTGGTGGAGGCTTTGCGCGCGCGCGGCGCCGAGGTGCGCGAGCAGAACCTGACCAGCGGCCTGCAGGGCATCCAGGTGACACCGACCGGCCTGTATGGCGGTGCCGACCCTCGCCGTGAGGGCGTCGTCGCGGGCGATTGAAGCCGGGGGATTTGTGTGCGACCATTGATTCATGCGCTGCGGGCGTCTTATTGATGCCGAAGCCGCATGAATCAACCCCAACTCTGGAGTCGCCCATGCTTAATGTGTCCAAAAACCGCTGGTTTGCCGCCGCCGCACTGACCGGGCTGGCCGCACTGGCCCTGCCCGCACACGCCGGAAAAACCCTCGACGCCATCAAGGCGCGCGGCCAGGTGGTCTGCGGCGTCAACACCGGTTTGGCGGGCTTCTCACAGGCCGACACCAGCGGCAGCTGGTCGGGCCTGGACGTTGACATCTGCAAGGCCGTGGCCGCCGCCACACTGGGCGATGCGTCCAAGGTGAAGTGGGTGCCCCTCAATGCCCAGCAGCGCTTCACCGCCCTGCAGTCCGGCGAAGTCGACATCCTGTCGCGCAACACCACCTGGACGCTGACCCGCGACGCGTCCCTGGGCCTGACCTTCACCGGCGTGACCTATTACGACGGCCAGGGCTTCATGGTGCCCGCCAAGAGCAAGATCAAGAGCGCCAAACAGCTCAAGGGCGCCACGGTCTGCGTGCAGTCCGGCACCACCACCGAAAAGAACCTGACCGACTACTCGAAGGCCAACAACCTGGCCATGAAGCCAGTGGTGTTCGAAAAGCTGGAAGCCACCAACGCCGCCTATTTTTCGGGCCGCTGCCAGGCCTACACCACCGATGCGTCGGGCCTGGCGTCCATCCGCAACAAGGAAGCGAAGAGCCCGGCCGACCACGTGATCCTGCCCGAGCTGATTTCTAAAGAACCTCTTGGCCCCTCGGTGCGCCGCGGCGATGACGAGTGGGCGGCCATCGTGCGCTGGGTGGTGTTCGGCCTGATCGAAGCCGAGGAATACGGCGTCACACAATCCAACGTGGACGCGATGGCCAAAGACAGCAAGGACCCGGTGGTCGGCCGCCTGCTGGGCACGACCGAGGACACCGGCAAGCTGCTGGGCCTGGACAAGGACTGGCTGGCACGCGCCGTCAAGGCTACCGGCAACTACGGCGAGATCTTCGAGAAAAACGTCGGCCTCAAGACCCCTCTGGCCCTGCCCCGTGGCAGCAACCAGCTGTGGGCCAAAGGCGGCTTCATGTACGCCCCTCCCGTTCGCTGAGCTTTGGCCGAGCTGATTCCCCCGCGGCGCGCAC